>SLNU01000075.1 GCA_007132865.1 Bacteroidales bacterium
CACCAAGCGGCGGCAGGCCGGGTGCACGCACAGGGCGACCCGCATCAGCCAGTGACAGGACAGGCACACGCACAGGGCGACCCGCTTCAACCGGTGGCAGGACAGGTACACGCACAGGGCGGTCCACATCAGCCGGTGACAGGACAGGTGCACGCACTGGACGACCCACATCAGCCGGCGCCAGGGCAGCCAGTGAAAGAAGGACCTCGGGGAGGCCGGGCAGCAAGGGAAGAACCTCAAAAGGCGCCCTTCCCCCCATGAGTGACACCATTCGTCTGAATCGCTTCATCGCCAATGCCGGGGTCTGCTCCCGCAGGGAGGCCGACGTGCTGATCAGCACGGGTGCGATCACCGTCAACGGAAAGATCGTCACCGAGATGGGCACCAAGGTGAAACCCAGTGACACCATATTATATGGCGGACAAAGGCTCGAGAATGAAAAAAAGGTTTACGTGCTGCTGAACAAGCCAAAAGATTACATCACCACCAGCGATGATCCTCAGGAGCGAAAAACGGTAATGGAGCTGGTAAACGCCGGGAGGGAGCGCATCTACCCGGTTGGCAGGCTCGACCGGAACACCACCGGGCTGCTGCTGCTGACCAATGACGGGGAGTTAACCAAACGACTGACCCATCCGAGTCACAAGGTAAAAAAACTCTACCATGTGCACCTCGACAAAAAAGTCAGCAAGCCAGACATGGAAAAAATAGCGGCAGGGACTCAGCTGGATGATGGATTGGTGGTGCCCGACCAGCTGGCTTATGCCGGAAAGGATGGACAAAAAAATGAGGTGGGCATCGAATTGCATTCCGGGCAGAACCGGGTGGTGCGCCGCATCTTTGAACACTACGGTTACCAAGTGCTGAGGCTTGACCGGGTTTCCATTGCCGGATTGACGAAAAAAGACCTGCCACGGGGCAAATGGCGCTTTTTAACCGAAAAAGAAATCAACTTCCTTAAAATGCTGTAAGGTTTTTTCCGTTTATATGGATATGGAAACATCCGCATCCGTACGAAAGCGACTGATCAAACAGTTCCTCAGGCTGGCCCTGCTGTCGGGAGGGATTTTCATCGTATCGGCCCTGGCACTGCTAATCACGCTGGGCTTCCTCTACCAGGACCGGATAAAATCCATGTTCCTGGCAAGCATCAACGAACAGCTGAAGACAGAGATTCTGGTCGGCGACATCCGGCTGGACCTGGTCAGGAGCTTTCCGCTGGCATCCCTCACCTTCAACCAGATCACCATCCTTGGTACTCCGAATGCCAACGCCCGCGACACCCTGCTTAACTCGGAAAGAATCCAGGTGCAGTTCAGGCTGATGGACATCCTAAGAAAAGAATATACGGTTAGCCAGATTACCGTGAGCCGGGGCTTTGCCAGGCTGGAACTGGACCGCGAAGGCCTTTCCAACTTTGATTTATGGGAGCCGGCCGGCGAAACCACCGAACAGAGCGGGTTCAACCTGGACCTGCAACGGGTCGTCCTGAACAACCTCCGGCTGAAGTACGAAGACATGCGTGGGGGGCACCTGCTCGACATGGACATCGAACGCGCAAGCCTGAGCGGGTCATTCAGCCAGAGCCTCTATACGATGACGGCCAGCGGGGACATGCTTGCCGGGGAGATCCGCATCGACAGCATCCCGATCCTGAGCGGGAAATCTATCTCCCTGGACGCGGACCTGCGTGTTGAACAGCAAAACATTTTCCATTTTCAGAAAGGGAACATCACAATCAGCAACCAGCGCTTCGGCATCACGGGCAGCATCGCACATACGGAAGAAGGAACGGTTTACGACACGAAGATAGAGGGGGTTCGCCTTTCGATGCATGAACTGCTCCAGGACCTTCCCGAGGTGTTGAAAAAGTATACCGATGGCTACCAGGCCCGGGGCGACCTGGCGTTCTCCGCGCATATCAGCGGCAGGTACTCCTCAACCGAGAAACCCTTCGTCTTGGCCAGCTTCGATGTGAGCCGCGCAGAGTTCCACGACCCGGCCATCAATGTGCGGCTGCGGGGCACGAACTTCAGCGGCCGCTTTGACAATGGCCCTGGCCAGCGCATGGAAACCGCCACCCTTGAGATTCGCAATTTCCAGACGGCGGTGAGTGACGGACTAATCCGGGGAAGCATCAGAATCAACAATATGCTCAAGCCGCATCTCGACCTGCAGGTGATAGCCGATGTGGATGCCGGCGACATGGCAAGGCTGCTGAGGCTGGACACCGTGGAGCGCGCCTCCGGAAGGCTTAGCATGGACCTTAACTTCCAGGGAGGCATGAGTTCGAAAAACAGCTTTACCGGACAGGACCTGATTAAGGCCCGTGCCAGCGGCAGCATCTCTGCCAAAAACCTGGCCTTTGCCTTGAAAAACAACAAACTGGTCTACCACGGCTTCAGTGGCTCCATGCAATTCCGAAACAACGACCTGCAAATTGAGTCCTTCAGCGGAAAGGTTGGAGGAAGCGATTTTAACGTGAGCGGATATTTCCGCAATGTGTTGCCATATATCTTTCTGGAAGGAGAAACCCTCCATATGGTGGCCAGCCTTCAGGCAAACCACATTGACTTCGACGAACTGCTGCAACACGAGGTGTCGGGCGCCGACACCACTTACCGCCTGCGTTTCAATGACCGGCTGGGATTCCAGCTGGATGCCCAAGTCGGTTCACTGAAGTTCCGCAAGTTCGAGGCAAGGAATGTCTCAGGCACCGCCAGCCTGCAAAACAAAAAATTTTACGCAGAGAACGTCATGTTCAACTCGATGAACGGACAGGTGATGGCCGCCGGCTTCATTGACGGCACAAGGCCTGACCGCCTGGTCATCGGCTGTGACACCCACCTGGGGCGGGTGGACGTGCACCAGCTGTTTTACCAGATGGGGAACTTCGGACAGACTGGGATACTTGCAGAGAACATCTTCGGCATCATCACGGCGGATTTTATGTTCACCTCCATATGGTCGCCTTCGCTGGAAATAGACTGGAGAACCCTGGAGACACAGGCAAGTGTGAAGGTGGAAGACGGCGTGCTGGTGGACTTCCAGCCAATGATCGCCCTGTCGCGCTTCCTCCGGGTGGATGACCTGAGCCGCGTCACCTTTTCCACCCTTGAGAACCAGATCCGCATTCAGAACAACAAAATCATAATCCCCGACATGGAGATCAAGTCCAGCGCCCTCAACCTCCAGCTTTCGGGAGAGCACAGCTTCGACAACCAGATCAACTACCAGATGCAGATCCTGCTTTCGGAACTGCTGGCACGCAAAAACCGTGAGCGGCGCAACCCGCAGGAACAATACGGGGAGATCATCGACGACGGTCTGGGCCGCACCACCCTGTTCCTGAGGGTAACGGGAACCCTGGAAGATCCGGTGTTCCGTTACGACCACCAGGGCGTCAGGGAAAAGATACGTGACGACCTCAGGCAGGAGGCCCGCAGCCTCAGAAACGTATTCAGAACGGAATTCAACTTCCTGTCTCGCAGTCCGGGCGACACACCCCTTAACGAACGCCAAAGGGAAATGCAGCGGCTCAGGAAGCAGGAAGAAGGAAAACTCATTATAGAGTGGGATGATTTATAAGCGATGATCGTATTCCCGAATGCCAAGATCAACCTCGGACTCCACATCACCGGCAAGCGCCCGGACGGGTACCATTCAATAGAGACTGTGCTGTTGCCGTTGGAACTCTGCGATGCCCTGGAGGCGGTGGAGAACCCGGCGGCCTCCCATTCCGCCAGCCAGTCCGCCAGCCATTCCGCCACTACCCCCAGCTTCACCATGACCGGAATCCCCATCCCGGATGACGGGCGGCCAAATCTGTGTATGCAGGCGGTGCAGCTCTTTCGGGAACACACAGACCGGAAGGATCTCTTGCCTCGAGTCCAGGGGAGCGGACTGCCCGGAGAAGCACTAAGCATCCACCTTCACAAGCGCATTCCTGCCGGAGCCGGACTGGGCGGGGGAAGCTCGGATGCAGCCTTCATGCTCCGGCTGTTGAATGAACTGTCTGGCGCAATCCTGGATATACAGTCCC
>SLNU01000150.1 GCA_007132865.1 Bacteroidales bacterium
TGCACAATGAAACGATTTATCCCCATCCGCCACAAAGCCAATGGAAACAATCCGCCAATAAAATACAAAGCCTGGTCAGTGCCTACCAGGTAGAGGCCATCGCCATCGGCAACGGAACGGCCGGACGGGAGACCGAGAACCTGGTGCGCGGCATCCGCTTCGACAAGGACATCCTGGCCGTGATGGTGAATGAAAGCGGTGCGTCGGTTTATTCTGCCTCGGCAGTGGCCAGGGAGGAATTCCCTGACTATGACGTCACCGTCAGGGGCGCGGTGAGCATCGGCAGGAGGCTGGCAGATCCGCTGGCCGAACTGGTCAAGATCGACCCGAAGTCCATCGGGGTGGGGCAGTACCAGCACGATGTGGACCAGAAATTGCTGAAAGGCGGACTGGATGATGTGGTGGAGAGCTGTGTGAATGCCGTGGGGGTGGAACTGAATACCGCGAGCAAGGAACTGCTGACTTATGTTAGCGGACTGGGTCCCTCGCTGGCGGGGGGCATCGTGGCTTTCCGGAATGCCAACGGACCTTTCCCCTCAAGGAAGGCGCTGAAGAAAGTGCCCAGGTTTGGTGAAAAGGCCTTTGAACAGGCAGCGGGTTTTTTACGGGTCAGCGAATCAAACAATCCTTTGGACCGCAGCGCCGTGCACCCAGAGAGCTATGGAGTGGTGGAAAAAATGGCGCGGGACCTGGAGGCAGATGTCCCCGCACTGATTGCGGATGAAAGCCTGCGGAAGCAGATCCGTCTGCAGGATTACGTCACGGAAAAAACCGGCCTTCCGACGCTGGAAGACATTATGCAGGAGCTGGCCAGGCCGGGACGCGACCCCCGCCAGAAGTTCGATGTATTTGAATTTGACCGCAGTGTCAACAGCATAAAAGACCTCATGGAGGGGATGGTGCTGCCTGGCATCGTGACCAATATCACCGCATTCGGCGCCTTTGTCGATGTGGGGGTGCATCAGGACGGACTGGTGCACATCAGCCAGCTTGCCAATAAGTTCATCAGGGATCCCAACGAGGTGGTCCGGCTGAACCAGAAAGTCATGGTGAAGGTGTTGCAGGTCGATGTCGACCGCAAGCGCATCACTTTATCCATGAAGGAGGTTTAAATTTTCATCTCCACATAGTTCTTGTAGAAATGGGGGATGGTCTCAATGCCTTTGAAGAACTGTACCAATGGATAGTTCTCGTTGGGCGAGTGGATGGCATCCGACTCCAGTCCAAATCCCATTAATATGGCCTTGATTCCAAGGATCTTCTCAAAGAGTGAGATAATCGGGATGCTGCCGCCGCTGCGGACCGGGATGGGCTTCTTACCGAAAGTGGTCTCATAAGCCTTGCTGGCGGCCTGGTATTCCACGGTATTGGTTGGGGAAACATAGCCCTCACCGCCGTGCAGGAACTCCACATCCACCTTTACGTAGGGTGGCGCAATGGCCAGAAAATGCTTCTTGAACACCTCGGTAATTTTATTTGAATCCTGGTGTGGTACCAGGCGCATGGAGATTTTTGCGTGGGCTTCGGAGGGAAGCACCGTTTTTGCACCCGGGTCGGTATGTCCGCCCCATATGCCGTTCACGTCGAGAGTGGGACGGATGCCGGTGCGTTCCAGGGTCGAGTAACCCGCTTCCCCGTGTACCTCGGCAATGTCCAGCGCTTTTTTGTACGCCTCTTCGTCGAAGGGTGCCCTGGCCATTTCGGCCCTTTCTTCCTTCGAAAGTACCTCCACGTCATCGTAGAAACCTTCCACGGTGATGCGTCCATTTTCATCTACCAGGCTGCCGATCATCTGGCAAAGCACATTGATCGGGTTGGCAACGGCCCCCCCGAAAAGTCCGGAGTGCAGGTCCCGGTTCGGACCGGTGACATGAACCTCCACATAAGAAAGACCGCGCAGTCCGGTGGTAATGGACGGATCATCCGGTCCGAGCATGGATGTGTCAGAAACCAGAATGACATCTGCAGCCAGTTTCTCCCTGTTTTGCTCCATAAATTTTCCCAGGCTTGGGGATCCAATCTCTTCCTCGCCCTCGATCATGAACTTCACGTTGCAGGGCAGCTGGTCCGTTTTTACCATGTATTCAAATGCGGCAAAGTGCATATACATCTGTCCCTTGTCATCGTCGGCCCCGCGCGCATAGATCTTCCCATCCCGAATTTCGGGCTCGAAAGGCGGACTCTTCCACAGATTCAAAGGCTCGACGGGCTGTACATCATAATGGCCGTATACCAGAACGGTCGGCAGGGACGGGTCAATGGTCTTTTCCCCGTAAACCACCGGATGCCCATCGGTGTCGAGGACTTCGGCCTTGTCTGCCCCTTTCTCGAGCAGCTTGGCCTTGATCCAGGCGGCGGCCTCGTACATATCGTCTTTATGCGCCTCCTTGGAGCTGATTGAGGGGATGCGGATCAGCTCGAAAAGCTCCTTCAGCAGGCGGTCTTTGTTGTCTTGGATGAATGCTTTCAAGTCGTTCATAGAAATAAGCTTGGGTTGTTTATTGAGATTAATTTAATAACTGGAAGAGCAAAAATATAAAAAATGGGAGAACCTGCGCGTTAATTTTTTATATTGCAGGGGAATATATAAGCACTTGAGAAGCCGCGATGAATAGGAAAAAAATCTCCCCCTACATTAGGATACCAATCATTTATATCCTGGTTGGAGGTCTTTGGATCCTGCTTACGGACTGGCTAATCGGATTCTGGGCGGATGACGCTGATATGCTACGAATCGCCCAGACATATAAGGGGTGGTTTTTTGTGGGGGTTACCGGATTGCTGCTTGCCGTGCTGGTTTACCGCCTGGTCTCCAAGTTGGAACGGACCAAAATGTCGTATACGCATGCCTTGCAGGAATCTGAACGCAAGCTGTCCACTCTGCTCACGAATCTTCCCGGCATGGCCTTTCGTTGCAGAAACGACAAATACTGGACCATGCTTTTTGTCAGCAAGGGCTGTGAAGACCTGACCGGATATACCGTGGAGGAACTCCAGGACAGCACCCTGTTGTCTTACGCCCGGGTAATCCATCCGGAAGACCGCCGAAAGGTGAGGGACGTGATCCATGAAAAAGTTATGGGGAAGGAAAAATACTTTCTCACCTACCGCATCATTACAAAACCTGGCGACATCAAATGGGTGCTGGAGCAGGGGCAGGGCCTTTTCGGTCCCGACGGGGAATTGCTCTACATGGAAGGGTTCATTTCTGACATCAGTGAGCAAAAAAATGCGGAAAGGTCATTGCAGTATTACGCGGATTTCCTGAACGTCATCATCGAGAGCATCCCATTCCCGCTCTTCTATAAAGACCCTTCGGGCAGATACCTTGGCTGCAACAAGGCGTTTTGCCAGCTTGTCGGAAAAAGCCTGGATGAGATCATCGGGCAGACCGTATATGATATGTTTTCGCTCGCCCAGGCCCGGAAGTTTATGGAGAAAAACAAAGAGCTGCTGGACACCAGAGAAAACCAGCACCTCGAAACCAAAGTCGAACTACCCGACGGCAAGCATATCTACGTGGTGATGCATAAGTCGATTTTCCTGAACTCCGACGGCAAGCCGGGAGGGATCATCGGGGTGTATTTTGATATTTCTGACCGGGTCCGTGCCGAGACCATTATTTTGCAGCAGATGGAGGAGCTCGAGCGGGTCAACGACGAGCTAGACCGTTTCACTTACAGCGTCTCGCATGACCTTAGGAGTCCGCTGGTTACCGTGGAAGGATTTCTGGGCCTGATACGCGACGATGCCCGCTCAGGAAACCTGGAAGACATGGAATCCAATGTAAAGAGGACATACAGCGCCATCGAGAAGATGCACAAACTGCTGGAGGACCTGTTGCGCCTGTCCCGCCTGGGCAAGGTGACGGATCCCTTTGAGAAGGTCTCTATGAACGATGTGGTGTTTGAGGTCCTTGAACACCTGCACGGACTGATCAGCAGGAATGGCTGCACCGTTCATCTGGACCCTGATCTCCCGGAGGTTTATGCCGATAGGACCCGGATCATGGTGGTACTGCA
>SLNU01000078.1 GCA_007132865.1 Bacteroidales bacterium
CGGTACGGGGCCGGCAATTCGTACTCGGTTTCCGCCTCCTCCAGCTTCTTGATGAAAAGCGGCAGCCAGCTGCCGACATAGCGGGTCTCGAAAGTGGCGGTATCCCGGAGCAGCGCCGCCGCGTGTTCGGTGTCGCCCTGTTCCAGCGCCTTGGCCGCCTGTTCCAGCAGGTAGCCCACACACTGTAACTGGAGCGCCAGGTGGTCGGGGAGGTCCTTGAACTCTTTGTCCTTCTCAAGGCCGTGGCGGAGGTAATACTCCTCCATGCCGAGCACGCTGTTTCCCATCAGTGAGCCGTCCAGGTGGATGCCGGCGTTGATGGCGGCCGGGAACGGAGGGGCGAGGAAGAGACGGCTGTAGAGCTGTTTCAAACCGCCCGGACGTTGGGACGCCACCAAGGCGGCCGCGGCGAAGCGCCCCGGATGGCCAGAAGCGGTAAAGCCGAGGTGCCCGTTCAACGCTTCCAGGTCCTCGGGCAATGTCACCGCCAGGGCCTGCTCGGTCTCGCTATCCAGCGGTGGCAGGAACGCCTGCCCTAAACAGAGATGGAGTTCCGCGCGGTTGCGGATCTCGGCGGGCTGAGGCATTGAGGTTTGCTTGGAATCACCATTCATCGATATCGGCTCCGTTGTCGGTACGGTGAGTGGTCACCGGACCCAGGGGCGGACAAAGGAAGGGCCGGGGAACCCCCCGGCCCTTCGATCATGCCACGTTGCCAAACGGAAAGACGAGGATCACGCCGTCGCCTTGGCTCCCGCCGGTTGGGTGGCCGCCCCGGCATCGGACGGGCTGTCGGAGAGATCGAACATCTTCTCCCCCAACACATAGAGCACGAAGATCATCGCCGCACCCATGATGGTCAGGCTCCACTCCGCCGCCGACGGGGTGTACTGGGCGATGTCCCAGGCCCAGGTCCCCTTGAACAGAGGAATCACCTGCCCGCCGACCACGAAGAAGTAGCGCTCGGCGAAGAGCCCGCCGAACACCAGCACCGCACACGCCGCCTGTACGCCCGGCTGCACCCGCAGGTTGGACGAGAGCAACAGCAGGAACGGCAGCAAAATGCCGCCCCACAGCGAGAGGTGGTAAACCGGCGAGGCCAGGATGTACTCCGACCAGACCAGGCTGATCTCCGGGGTGTTGGCGTAAAGCCCGGTGATCATCCGCACCATGATGAACAGGAACGTGATCCCGAGCAGGGTGGCGAAGAGCTTCGGCAGGTTGCCCTCCAGCAGCCGCTGTAGCGCCGGCGGCATCTTCCCCCGATCAAAGCCGTAGGCCAGATAGGTGTAGAAGACCAAGGCGGCCATGCCGCTGGCGATGCCGGTCAGGTAGAAGTAGATGGGCAGCGACGGGTCGAACCAGAACGGCCGCATGCTCATCATGCCGAAGATCAAGGCCAGGTTGCCGCTGGCCAGCAGGACGCCGAGGAACGACGCGATCCCGATTTGCTTGGCCGTCGAGCTGTCCCAGTCCTTGCCCTCCATGCGCTGGAACTTCCAGAGGAGGAAAAGCAGGTCCAGCACATAGAGCACGCCCATCCAGAACATCGCCGACTGGATCTGCATCCCGAACGGCATCGCCCAGATCATCCGGAAGGTGTGCCCCAACTCCATGGCCAGCACGGCCATACCGGAGACCAGGATGATGAAGGCCAGGAAGACACACCGCTTGGCGATGGGGTAGTACTCCTTGACCTTGAACACCAAGGGCACCGAGGCCAGCAGGCCGAGACCCGAGGAGGCCAGCGCGAAGTAGAGGTAGGTGGAGATCGGTTGACCCCAGGGGACGTTGGCGCTGGCATTGAATGCCGCGTGACCCTGGGCCGAGAGGCTGATGAACGCGTAGCCGAAGCCGGCCACCATCACCAGCAGGGAGAGTACCAGCAACCCGGTGCCGGCGCCGCCTTTCATTACGTTACTGTTGGTCATGATGATTCATCCCCCCTTCAGGAGCGCTCGCGGCGCTGGTATGCGGGCACGCTGGCGCCTTCACCCAGGTAGTAGACCTGGGGACGGTTGCCGGTCTCGTCCCGGAGCCGCACGCCGCGCTTGTTGCCGATGAGCCGGTTGACATTACTCTGCGGGTTGTCCAGGTCGCCGAAGTAACGCGCCTTCGGCGGGCAGGTGCGCACGCAGGCCGGCACGAACTCCACGAGTTCCGGATCGTCCTCGTCCAGGTCCGCGACACCTTCGGGTGCCTTGCTGACCCGGTGGTAGCAAAACGTGCACTTGGAGACCACGCCCTTGGGCTGGATGCCGATGCCCCGCCGCCAGTCCTCGTCCGGACCCTGGTAGGGCGGGCTCCAGAGCTGGCCGTTCTCGCCGGGAAAGATGCTCTTCAGATCCGGCTCCACCAGGGGTTTCTCGTCGGCGTAGAAGCGCACGCCATAGGGGCAGGCGATCATGCAGTATTTGCAGCCGATGCACTTGTTCCAGTCCACGAACACGATGCCGCCGGCTGCCTCGTCCTTGTAGGTCGCCCGCGTCGGGCATACATGCACGCAGGAAGGATCCTCGCACTGCATGCAGGGCCGGGGCAGCCATTTCATCTGGCCGCTCGGATACTCGCCTTCGCTGTAGTAGAGCACGTCCTGCCAGTTCTCACCCGGCAGGGTGTTGTTCTCCATACCGCATGCCGTGGTGCAGGCCTGACAGCCCGTGCACTTGTCCAGGTCAATAACCATTCCCCACTTAGCCATAGCTCAGTTTCTCCTCGACAGTCCGGTTCAGGCCCGCTCCAGATCCACCTTGCCGGTGTAGTAGCAGGCAAGTCCGGAGATGGGGTCGGAAACATTGGCGGTGATCTCGTTGGGATTGCCGGGTGTCCGGCTTCGGCCCTGCCCGGTGGCCCAGCGCCCCTGCGCCCAGTGGCCGTGTTCATAGGGCAGCACGATGGTGTCCGGCCGGTGCTGCGGCACGTAGCGGGCGTAGGCCTCGATGGTGCCCAGATCCGAGCGGATCCGGACCCGATCGCCGTCCCGGATACCGCGTTCGCGTGCGGTCTGCGGGTGGACCTCCAGGTAGGTGCGGTCATTGCCGCCGACGATGGGCTGCTGGATCGCGACGGCGTGGGGGATGTTGCCCGAACGGCCTTCCGCCGTCATCGGCGTCTTGGGTGTGACGAAGTGCAATGGCCGGTTTCCGCCCGTGTGTCTCGGTTCCACCCACTGGGGATAGCCCACGCGGTCCGTCGGGATGCCGAGTTCACGGTTGATGTAGTCGGCGTGACCCTCCAGGTGAGAGGACTTGAACTCGAACTTTCCGGAAGCGGTCTTGATGAGCTTCTCCCTGACCTCCTCCTCGCTCATCACCCGGTTGTAGCCCTCGCCGTCCCATTCATAGAACACGCCCCGGTGCTGGCGCCAGTGGTAAGGTTTCTTGTACCAGACGCCCTTTTCCTTCCAGCTCTCGAAGTCGTTGACGCCGTTGTCGCCAGGATCGTTGGCGAAGCCCCGGGCCAGATGGCGAAGCAGGTTCTCGACGCTGTCGATACGCTGGTAATACTCGCCGGTGGGTCCTTCGATGCGCTTGCCGATCTCGATCATCATGTTGCCGAACTCGGTGGTGTTGTAGATCGGATCGATGGCCGGGACGCGCAGTGCCGTCATGGGCCAGCCCTCGAAGGGATAGGTGGGCGAGTCCTGCAGCCGCTCCAGGTAGGTGGATTCCGGCAGCACGATGTCGGCAAACATGGCGGTCTCGCCGGGGAACGGAGAGGTATCGATGACGAAGATCTCGCTCATCATCTTCTCCCATTCAGGGGCGTCCGGTGCCGTCCAGATGGGGTTGGTGGAGTAGAACATGGCCATCTTCAGCTTGTAGGGATCGCCCGCGTTATGGTTGCGGGCCGTCTCCTGCATCATGGTGCCGGTGAAGGGCCAGCGCTCGCTGCGGGCCATGTCGATGCGGGGATACTTGCCTCTCGTCTCGTTGGCGATATCGTCCATGTAATCGGCCGGGTTGGCCGGGCCTGGACCGTAGGACGGGCCCATCTGGTA
>SLNU01000222.1 GCA_007132865.1 Bacteroidales bacterium
ATTCCGAACAGAGAAGTTAAGCCTGCCAGCGCAGATGGTACTGGGTTCACACCTGGGAGAGTATGTCGTTGCCTGAAACTTTTTATCAAGGGGCCTTCCCAAGCGGGGAGGTCCTTTTTTTTATGCCCTCCGCCCCGATTGCCCTTTATTCTGGCGCCACCCCGCTGCCCTTGCGCCTATAACCCTCAGCTTACAGTCTGGCCGCTAATAACCCCTGCAGCTTACAGCCTGCAGCCCCTCACAAAACCCCCAGCTTACACCTTGCGCCTACAGCCATGGGTTTTCGCTAACCTCATATTTTCCTGCCGGAAAATTTATCCGCTCCAACCCATGGCCGCAGGCTACAGGAGATGATGCGGACTTCCCATCAGCACGCCCAAGTTCCATAGGCCTTTAAACAACCAGAACGGTGCAATGGCACAAGGCCCGTAAGGCGTGAGAATGTCCTGGGCACTTAGGAAAACTCAGAATGTTTTGCGGTGTGGGGGCGCTAGGCACGGTACCAAGGCGCTGAGGCCCGTACACCCTGAGCGCATAGCAATTTTCGGAGTCTGTTGCAGTTTGGAGGCGCTGAGGCCCGTATGCCCTGAGTGCATAGCAATACCCGGAGTCCGTTGCATTGTGGAGGCGCTGGCCCGTATGCTCTGAGCGCATAGCAAAATTCGAAGAGTTTTGCAGCGCGAAGGGCATATGGGCCAGCGCCAGCAAAGGGCATATGGGTCAGCGTCGGGAGGGGATCTATTTCAGCAGTCTTGCTTTCTTTTCGACCTTCTTGAAATGGGCAATCAGCTCCTTCTCCATCTCGTCAACCGATTCACACCATTTAAACAGTTTTAGGTCCTTTTCGCTGATGGTCTGGTATTTGGCCATGTTTTCGATCTGGATGATCTTGTCCCAGAATGCCCGGTCATAGATCAGCACCTTCATGTCTTTT
This sequence comes from Bacteroidales bacterium, assembly GCA_007132865.1. The sequence goes on from SLNU01000222.1 coordinate 935, forward strand.
TTGATCTTCCCGGTTTGGATCAGGGTGAGTACCTCCATCAGTTCATCCAGGGTGCCGAAGCCCCCCGGGAAAATCACAATCGCTTTGGCCAGGTATGCCAGCCAGAACTTGCGCATAAAAAAGTAGTTGAATTCAAAATTCAGCTCCTCATCGATATAGGCATTCGGGTACTGCTCAAAGGGAAGGCTGATATTGAGTCCGATGGATTTTCCACCTGCTTTCTTCGCCCCCCGGTTGGCTGCCTCCATAATCCCGGGTCCGCCTCCGGTACACACAATGAACCTGCTTGAAGGTGTGTAGCGCTCTTTGGTCCATGCCGTGATCCGCCTGGCAAGCTCCATGGCATCTTCGTAATACCGGGAATTCTCCAGGGCGATCCTGGCTTTCTCCATATCTGTATCGGTGGCTTTGCCCGAGTCTTTAAGTGACTGCATTTGCCTGGTGGCATCTTCCTTGGAAGGGGTCCTGGCGGAGCCGAAGAAAACAACCGTATCGACGACTTTCTGGCGCCGGAACCGCTCTTTCGGCTCCAGGTATTCTGAGAGGATCCGCAGGTCCCGCGCTGCCGGTGAGCTGAGAAATTTATCGTTCTTGTATGCTTTTAATGCTTTTTTTGGGTTCATTGGTCAATGGTTTTGGTTAAACATTTCGACAATGTGGCCTATAAGGTTTGGCTATACATTATGGCAATTGTTCGATAAGGGGACTGGAATGGGGCCGAAAATAGGACTGGTCAGTAACCGGCGGCCTGTCCGTCTTTCCGGGATTCAGACGCCCCGTAGTAAACCTTGTTTACGGGGTCCCACATAATGGCCTGGTAGCCCCCATACGGACCGTTTGCCCATTGGATGGTGTGTCCCTTTTCCATGAGTTCCCGGATGGTTTCATAGGGCCATCCAGTTTCCAGGTTCACAATGCCGCCATCTGTCATTCTCTGGCCGGTCGGTTCGGAAGACCCGGTGTGCTGTATCCTTGGGGCATCACCGGCTTCCTGCAGGTTCATGCCAAAATCCACCATGTTGATCACGATCTGGGCGTGGCCCTGGGGTTGCATCGCGCCACCCATGACACCGAAGCTCATAAATGGTTGTCCGTCTTTGGTGACAAAGCCAGGGATGATGGTGTGGAATGGTCTTTTGCCAGGTTCATAGGTATTGAAATAACCCGGTTCCAGCGTGAAACCCTCCCCGCGGTTTTGCAGCACAAACCCGAGTCCGTCGGGGGTCATGCCACTGCCCATCCCGCGGTAATTGCTCTGGATCAGGGAAACCATGTTCCCATCCTTGTCGGCCACGGTAAGGTAGATGGTGTTGGGCTGTTCCGGGATGCCGGGCTCGTACCGCCTGGCTGCCCGGTCGGGATTGATCAGATTGCGTCGCTCCGCCGCGTACTCCTTTGAGATGAGCTTTTGAACGGGAACCGGACTGAAATCCATGTCGGCATAGTAGTGCGCCCGGTCCTCAAACGCCAGTTTCTTTGCTTCCACAAAATGATGGATGTACTCCGGGCTGTAAAAGCCCATGGATGCGACATCATAGCCCTCCATGATGTTCAGGATCTGAAGCACGGCAATGCCCTGCCCGTTGGGTGGGAGCTGCCAGACGTCGTACCCCCGGTAATTGGTGGAGACCGGATCGATCCATTCGCTTTGGTGGCTTGCCATATCCTCATAGGTCAGGAAGCCACCGTGTTCACGAATGTAGCTTTCGATGGTCCGTGCAATATCACCCTTGTAAAACGCGTCCCGTCCCTGCGTGGCCAGAATCTCATAAGTGTTCGCCAGGTATGGGTTGCGGAATATTTCCCCCTTCTCAGGCATGCGGCCGTCCGGCATATAAGTCTCGGTGAAATTTGGGAAACGGCTCAATACGGGTGCGGAACGCTGCAGGTAATAGGCGATCAGTTCCGTCACTGGGAACCCGTCACGGGCATAGGCGATGGCCGGTTCAAGGATGGCATCCATGCCGATCTTCCCAAACCTGGAATGCAGTTCAAACCAGCCATCGACCGCACCGGGTACACTGACTGAGAGGGCTCCCCGCTGGGGGATCATGTCGTAACCGTTTTCCAGGAAGTAGTTGATCGGCAAACCCTTCGGGGAGCGTCCACTTGCATTCAGGCCATGCAGTTGTTGGCTTTCCGCATCCCACAATATGGCGAACAGGTCGCCACCGATGCCGCATCCTGTCGGCTCCATGAGTCCGAGTATGGCATTGGCCGCGATTGCCGCATCCACGGCACTACCTCCCTGCTTAAGAATGTCCAGGGCCACCTGGGTGGCCAGGGGATGACTGGTGGCCGCCATGCCGTTTTGGGCAATGACCTCTGAGCGGGTGGCGAAATTCAGACCGGTAATCCGGTCCTGCGACAAGACCGGAAGGCCTGCTATTAACAAAAGAATAACTAGCAATTGTTTCTGTTTCATAAAATTAGTTGTTATGTACAGTGGTTGTTTATATATAGTAGTTGTTTGCATGTATAGGTTTATTTAATGGGGGCGCAGGCGCTTTATTAGAGGTTATTAAATGGGGGGCGCAGGCGTTTTATTGCAGGTTTATTAAATGCGCGCACGCGCCCTTATTATTGCCGGTTGAACACATATTGCAGGATGTTGGCGCCCATCTGCAGGGCAAGGAGGCGAACCTCCTCGGGGTTTCCATGCACGGCCTGATCCTCCCAGCCGTTCCCCAGGTCGCTTTCATAACTGTAGAAAAGCACCAGTCGTCCGTCATGGATGATCCCAAATCCCTGGGGTGGCTTGCCGTCGTGCTCGTGCACCTTTGGGAGCCCGTTAGGAAACTGGAAACGCTGATTGTAAATCGGATAGGAAAACGGCAGTTCGATCAGTTCGTATTCCGGAAAAACCTTCCGTATCTCCCTGCGGAAATAAGGATCCAAACCGTAGTTGTCGTCCACATGCAGAAATCCTCCACCCATGAGGTAGTTTCTCAGGTTCTCGGCTTCCTGGGCGGAAAACACGACATTCCCGTGTCCGGTCATATACACATAAGGGTAATTGAAAAGCTGGGAGCTCCCTACTTCCACGGTCGCGA
>SLNU01000337.1 GCA_007132865.1 Bacteroidales bacterium
AGCGGTCGCCCCCTGGCTGTAGCCGGACGAACCTATCCCAATTGCTTTGTTCTACTTCGTTATCACTACCATTCTTAAACTTACCAAGATAAGGAACTTCTACTTCCTTACCCTGTGGAATAGTAGGAAGGTTAACAACTACCGTTGGCATGTTAACTCCTTAAATTCTTCCCTTAGTCATTGCAGTCCACATAAGCCTAGTGGCCCGCATACTGACTCTATTCATAGTTGATACACCAGCTTGTATTCTTTGTACATAACCAAATATCACTAGGTCATTCATATGCTTATTGTCATGCAAATAAGCTTCTACCTCTTCAGCAAGTTTATCGCATTCCTTCCTAGTGACATTTGGGTTATCAAGTCTACTGTGGTAAATGGTAATTTGTACGTCAAAGCTGTTTGTAGTCATAGAACCCGTTTCTGTAAGGGTTCTACTTTTGTCTCCTGGTACTATTCCAATGGCAGGGGTCCTCGGTATAGCTCTTTCATCCCCATACCATACATCTACAATGCCAAGATCCCCAGCACCATCATTAAGATAGTCCTCCACAGCCTCACAGATTTCTACTATACTATCTGTGCCTCGTCCTGGCATTAGATGGCCTGTTCAACTGTTAGATTGCCACTAGATACAGTCTTACCAAACTGTTCAGCAATCCAGTCATCAAAGATCTGTTCTATGTCATCTTGATCTTGCTCGTTAATTACTGCATATGGTCTTGCAGGTACAGGCCCACCAGTAATAGGACTAGTAAAGCCCTCTTGCTGTGCTTGTGCATACGGAACAAATGGAGGGTATGAAGCAAACGCACCTGCCTCATCACCAGAACCTGTAAACGTCCACCGCTCCTTTGCAGTTACAGCATTACGTAGGGTGCCGCCGACCTCTAATAGAGGGCCAAACTGATTAGAATGGTGGTTTCTACGGTAGGGCATATTAAAAGTGATATCTCTAATATCTGCCCAATCTTCACCAGCAGCAGTATCCTCTTCAATGTTGAGTTGTATACGGGGGATTACAACCTCGTCCACAGCACGTTCTAATGCAGGTCGGACAGACCTTAAATCACCAGCAAAGTTAGTTAGCTGTCTAGCTAACAGTGCAAGGTTAGTACCGCCTATTCTTAACATTAGAATTGAGTCCCCATAGTAAATACAGGTTCAGTTTCCAGAGTAGAGGCTTTCTTACTTTCATCGAATATAGCATCAGTGCCAGGAATAACTATGGTTCCATCAACCAACTGCTGTATTAAAGCGTAAGCCTCATCTACTCGCCTCTGACCATATGTAGTACCCTGTTCAGCATACTCTGAAAACTGACGGTCATAGACCCAACCAGCGACCAATAGACCTATGATGTTACGTATCATAGTTGGTGCGCTGGTTGGGCCATTTGACCACGTTGAAACGTCATACGTTTCAGCTAAGAGGCCAAGAACAATATCCCGAGCAGTTTCTTCTAAATCACTAATAAGATGATGGTCCTCAGGGTATTGTTCGCCCTGTGGAACATTCTCATTAAGATCTAGCTTCTCCCTAGGGAGAAACTGATTGATCTTTGAAATCGGGATAACGTGGCTCATAGTTTACTTCTTGTCCGTTCCCTTAGTCTGGGTCTGAGCCTTAGGTGCCTCTTCATCAGACTCGTCCTTAGACTCAGACTTAACCTCACGGTCAGGGACACCATAGGGGATACGTACACCATCTTCAGTAAGGCGCTTCTCATCTACAATGAGCTTGCGCTTCCTTAGATCGTCTACGACCTTCTTGTCCATTCCTTCTACCTTGTCACCAGGGCCCAGGACGACACGTACAAGCTTGTCGTCCTTCTTAGTGACATAACGGTACTTGCAAGCTAGAACCTCAGCCATTGCTTAGTCTCCCTTTACTCGTCTAGGACGTCCTGAATGAGTATACCGGCTACCACAGGGGTACCCGCTAGGTCAGGGTCACGACCAACTAGCTTAAGGTCGTAACGACGACGTACCCGATTGATCCAACCAATCCGGTCATCGTCCCGACGACGGTCAGCAATAATCTCGTCCTGCTGTCTACGGCCCCCACGTACAGGCCACAGGAACTCGTAACCTAGAGCGGGCATTCTGCGCTGTGGACGTCCAGGCACAAGACCTAGGACAATGTTATTGCCCCAAATCTCAGTTAGAGCTGCATTCTGACCAGGGTTTGCGTTATTGTAGGTACCACCAGGCACTACAATGCGCTGAATACCTAGAACGGCTGCTACCTGCTCAGGGGTGATAACGCCACCCTGAATGGCATACCGCTCTACGATAGCGGGGTGATCCTCTAGGTAAGCCATGACAGCCCACGGAATTACTGCAATGTTAGGCACAGTACCTAGAGTCTCATGGAAGGTAAAGAACATGTCACGGAATACTTCAATGGGATTGCTAGTTTCAAACTCATTGAAGTGGTCACCAGACCCAATAGTTTCAACATGGTCTGTCTTGTATACAGTAGGGTCGTAAAGCAGGTCGCGCGCTGCAAGTTCCTTACCAAGTAGAAGGTCATTGGTAAGGTCTTCAACGGCGTCCGCCTCAGGGTCCTTGTCCGGGTTATTCTCACGTTCCTCATCGGGAGTGAGCATTTCAAGGGCGTGCTCTCTCGCCGTGTAAGTATCCTCGGCGAATTCGCGCTGACCCTCTAGCTCGTTAGCCCGCGCACCCGGAGCACGAACGTCGCCGCCAAAGTTACGACGGAACGCTCTACGACCGAAAATTTCATAGCGCCCGTTCTGCTGGTTAACTCTAACAGACGGGAATAGAATGGGTGCGATATAGTCAGTAGTAGCCGCAAACTCAATACTGATCTGTGTCAGCATTGGGTCCAGTTCTAACTTATCGCGTCCCGTGGCGTCATAAATACCCACTTACTTTACCTCCTAATTGTTAAGCGCTCGGGACCTGTACGCCAGGCGTAAGCTGAACATCAACCCAATCGCCTACAGCAGCAGCACTGGTAAGGGCAATACCTACTACATGGTCGTCAGCAGTAGCAGGCACTAGACGTCCATCACCATCAGCAGCAAGGCGCGTTCTAGTGGCACCATCAAACGTGTCAAACGTAGCACCAGCAACACCGCGAGAAATTCCCATAGGGCGTACTCTTACTACGCGCCGGCGGTCCTGATCTAGCTCGTCAACACCCTCCTGGGCAATTCCAAGCCAATCTCCACCAGCAGTATCTAATAGCTCGCACTCTTCAACGTCACTCTGACGAACAACGTGGAAGCGCGGGATAGGGCTTCCTACATAAAAGCCCTTATCGAGTAGTTCATTCGGACCCACGTTTTCCTCCTATATTACTCGGTGAGGGTGTAGCCCTCAGCAATAGCGTCCTGGTAACGAGCATGTAGCTCAGGGTCATTGAGCCTAATCTGCTCGTAAGCATCTCTAGTGGTAAGTTCCTTGTCTTCCTTCTTTAGCTTCTCAACTTCAGAGAGGAAGGTTTCTACAGCGTCTCCATTGTTCTTATGGAGACTATTAGGATCGGTACCGCCAGAACTTCTCTCACCTAACTCAACAACTCCTACCTTGATAAGCTCCACAAGGCCCTCATGCACCTTGTCACTTAGCTGAGTAGGTAGCTGTACCATAAGGGCCTTGAACTTGTCCTGAACCACAGGAGGAAGCACCTTATTGTGGTCCTTGCCAATCTCATTTAGCTGGGTACTTACCTCAGAAAGACGGTGGGCATTCTCTAGGTTCTGAATACGCTCACGGTCCTTCTGACGCTCACTAAGGATAGTAGCAATAGCAGGGTTAGTCTCAGCCAGCTTTGCTAGTTCCTTATCATCTTCCTTCTCTTCTTCCTTAGCCTTAGGAAGCTCAACATCAAAGGACTGTTCCTTGTCATCTAGCTTGACGACAATCTTGCCCTCTTCGCTGACCTTAACCTCAGCCTTGCTAAGATCAATACCAGTACCTTCATTGGTACCTTCACTTAGCTTAG
>SLNU01000082.1 GCA_007132865.1 Bacteroidales bacterium
GAACCTTCAGACCAGGCGGGGGAACCTCAATAACTGAACCTTCAGACCAGGCGGGGGAACCTCCATAACCTGAGCGGACCTAAGGCTGGCTGCTTGTCTGGCTGCCAGCCGTTACCTCCAGGTTTCCGGGATAATAATTCACCTGCATCGCATCCAGGCGCTTGCTGTGCAATCTTAGCCGCTCCAGGAAGTCTTCGTAATCCCTGGTTTCAATTGGTGACCACACCACCTCTGCCAGTGCGATGGCACGGGGATAAGCCATGTATTCCACATGGGAGGGGGTCTTCATGTATTCGGTCCACACATTGCCCTGAGCCCCCAGAATGTGCCTGGCTTCCTCACGGGAAAGTGCCTCCGGTATGGGATTGTAGCTGTACACTTTTTCCAGGGTGGTATAGCCGCCGATGGCCAGTGGCTGGGTCTCAGGTTCAGCCTGGTAATAGTCGAAATAACAATGGGAAACAGGGGTCATGATCGCATTCTGTCCCATTTGTGCCGCTTCAATGCCTCCCTCGGTGCCCCTCCATGACATCACCGTGGCATTCGGGGCCAGTCCGCCTTCCAGGATTTCATCCCAGCCAATGATGCTGCGGTCCAGGCCCAGCAGGAAATTCTCCATGCGGCGGATAAAATAGCTCTGTAGTTCATATTCATCGGCCAGCCCCTCCTCATATATGCGTGCCTGGCATTTGGGGCAATCTGACCAGCGGGTCTTCGGACATTCGTCCCCGCCAATATGGATGAAAGGGGAGGGGAATAGTTCTGCCACTTCTGTCAACACGTCTTCCAGAAACCCAAACACTTCTTCGTTCCCGGCACAGAACACATCGTGGAACACTCCCCAGCGGGTAATCACCTCATAGGGTCCGCCGGTACACCCCAGGTGGGGGTAGGCAGCCAGGGCCGCCGTCGCATGTCCGGGCATTTCAATCTCCGGGATTACGTTCACGAAGCGCTCGGCGGCATAGGCCAGCACCTCACGGATCTCATCCTGCGTATAATAACCCCCGTAAGGTTCTCCGTCAAACGCAAAGGGCGGACGTCCCCCATGACCGATCAGGGTCTCGCTGCGCCAGGCCCCGACCTCCGTCAGCAGCGGATATTTCTTTATCTCTATCCGCCATCCCTGGTCTTCGGTCAGGTGCCAGTGGAAGTTGTTCATTTTGTGCATGGCCATCAGATCGATATACTTCTTAATGAAATCAAGCGGGAAGAAATGCCGGGCCACATCCAGGTGCATGCCCCGGTATTTAAAGGCAGGGTAATCCTCTATTTTGAGGCAGGGCAGGTCAATGGAGGCAATGCCGGTTGCCAAGGCCGGATCTTCGATCTCCGGAGGAAGCATCTGGCGAAGGCTCTGTATGCCATAGAATACACCCTGCAAACTTCCGCCTGTGATCCGGATCGCCCTTGGGGTGATCTCCAGCAGGTAGCCCTCAGCATGGCCCATCTGCGGGTCTGTTGCCAGGATGATTCCCCTGCGAGCCGTTGATCCCCGTGGAATGGGTTCGGCGGAGACGTTAAAGCCAGCAGGCTTCAAAAGGCCATGCAGGTATTCCGCCACTGCGGGCATGCCGGGCTCGTCTTCGGGGAATCGGACCTGGATGTGGTTGCTTAGGGTGTGGACCCCCCTCGTATATTCGAGTTTCACAGGCTGCGGAATGATGTGGACGGTTTCTGCCGGCCGGGAGCAACCAAGATGCAAGATGCCTGCCAGGATGGCGATCAGAAAGCAATGATTTTTTTTCATGTTTTGTCGGATAGATCGGGATAAAGATATGATATAATGTTTATTTTCGTTGCATTACAACACGCATACTGCCGTATGGCTGAAAAAACAAGGAACACCATGCATCCGGGGCCTGCCCTGTCAAAGGTGGAGGAAAGCTTTTTGCGCCTTTCCGGGTTTTCGCCTTCCCGGACAATGATTCCCACGGTGGTGGTGGAGAATTTTCCAGAGCTTGGGTTGATCACGGCATTGCGTTTTCTGGAGTGGGCCGCAGCGCATCCCGACGGGGTGATCAGTCTGCCGACTGGAAAAACACCGGAGTATTTTATCCGGTGGACCCGCTTTATTCTCGGGAACTGGGATTTGCCGAAGGTTAGGGAGCTCCGGATGCGGCACGGTCTGGACCTGGAAAGCGAGCCGGCCCTGCAAAACCTCCGCTTTGTCCAGATCGATGAGTTTTATCCCATCCCTTCCACCCAGCACAATAGCTTCCACCATTATGTCACGGAATTCTACATCAGGGGATTCGGACTGGACCCCGGGAAGGCACTGCTGATGCAATGCGAAAAAATACCGCTTGCCGGGGGAAAAGATTTTCGGGAGGTATTCCCGGATATGCGCATCGATCTTTCGCTCCGTTACCGTGAAAGCCGGTCAAGGCTTGAACAACTCCAGCAGGATTCCATTTTCCTGATCGACCAGTGGTGTAGTGCATACGAGCAGAAGATCCGCGACATGGGTGGCATTGGTTTCTTTCTGGGGGGCATCGGTCCCGACGGCCATATCGCTTTCAATACCCGCGGTACGGACCCGTTCAGCACCACACGCCTCACCGAAACAAATTTTGAGACACAGGCCGTGGCAGCCGGTGACCTGGGCGGTATAGAAGTGTCGGCAAACCGCTTGGTGATCACAATCGGACTGGAAACCATCACCTGGAATCCGGATGCGGTGGCCATCATCATGGCTGCCGGTGAAGCCAAGGCAAAGATTGTCAGGCAGTCCCTCGAATCAGGTATGCAAAACCTTTACCCTGGAACTGTTTTGCAGAAACTAAGAATGGGTCGGTTTTACCTGAGCAGGGGAGCCGCATCTCTGCTGTCTGACAGCATGGCAAGGTATTACGCTGAGGGGGAGTGGACCCATCAGAAAACGGAGCGGGCGATAGTTGACCTGTGCATAGCCATCGAAAAGTATGGCCACCATATGCTGCCCGAAGACCTGGAAGCGGATCCCTATGCCCGCCTGATTCCTGACCGTGGCGATGCGGTGGGATCGGTTGTCAGAAGCATCATTGAAAAAATGAACCGGGGCATGCAAAGGGAAGAAAACCAGGTGTTTCTGCACACCGGACCACACCATGACGACATCATGCTGGGCCTCCTGCCGTTCATCGCCAGCCATATCCGGATTCCGTCAAACCAGTTTCACTTTGCTGTGATGACCTCGGGATTTACCGCCGTTACCAACAGGTTCATGATCGACTTATTGGTCGACACAGTGAATTTCCTTGATCAGGGATTTATCCAGATGGTGGAATATCCTGACTTCTTCGAGCACGGTTACCAGATGAAGAGCGACAAGGATGTCTACCATTACCTGAACAAGGTGGCAGCCGGTGAGGAAATGGAACGCCGCCGGGGTGTTTGTCACCGCCTGGTCCGTTCACTGGTCGGTATTTACAGGATTCAAAGCAAGAATCAGTTGCGGGATGTGATCGGCAAAGTGCTGCTTGCTTTGAGGGGGAGTTATGACGGGGAACGAAATCCCCCTGAGATACAGCGTCTGAAGGGAATGATCAGGGAGTTTGAGGAGGAACTGGTCTGGGCGCATTATGGGATTCAGGTTGAAAATGTTCACCACCTCCGACTGGGATTCTACCAGGGAGATATTTTTACGGAGGCTCCCAGCGAAGCGCGCGATGTGGTGCCCATCCTGCAAATGCTGCGTAAACTGACCCCAACCGTGCTTAGTGTAGCCCTCGATCCCGAAGGAAGCGGTCCGGATACCCACTACAAGGTGCTGCAGGCCGTCGCCGGGGCCCTGAGGCTTTTAAAGGGGGAAAAGGATCTGACGGACCTTCGCATCTGGGGGTACCGGAACGTCTGGTACCGGTTCCATGCCGCGGAAGCCAATATCATATTCCCGGTTTCGCTCAATGCCATGTCTGCCATGGGGGATGCCTTTACGCACTGCTATGTGAGCCAGGTGGATGCCTCATTCCCCAGTCCGGAGCTCAACGGGAAATTCAGCGACCTGGCGGAGAAGATTTGGGTGGAGCAATTGAAAGACATCCAGCTGCTGCTGGGAAAAAACCATTTTTACCAGAACACGCATCCCAAGATCAGGGCGACCCATGGCCTGGTCTACCTGAAGGAAATGGGGGTGGATGAATTCCTGCTGCACGCCAGGGCACTCAGGGATTCGGTAGAGGGCCACGGGAAACCCGCATATGGGATCCCCCCGGCAGACGAAAACACACAATCAGATTTAACATAGTTATAATCATGCTGATTACTTTTTTTGACTGGACCATCATTGCTGCCTTTTTTCTTGTGGCCATTGGCATCGGCTTCTACATGCGGAAAAGGGCCGGAAAAAGCACGGCCGATTTCTTTCTGACCGGGCGCAACCTTCCCTGGTACGTGGCAGGGACAAGCATGGTGGCCACCACGTTTGCCGCCGATACCCCGCTGGCTGTCACCGAACTGGTTGCTGAAAGGGGAATCGCGGGTAACTGGCTTTGGTGGAATATGCTGTTCGGTGGGATGCTGACCGTTTTCTTTTTTGCACGGCTTTGGCGCAGGGCGGGGATCATGACCGATGCAGAATTTGTTTCCATCCGCTATTCGGGGAAATCTGCCCGTTTCCTCCGGGGCTTCAGGGCCTTGTATATCGGGGTGTTCATGAATGCCATCGTGATGGCCTGGGTCAACCTGGCCATGGTGAAGATACTCCAGGTGATGTTTCCCGGTCTGACTGTTTTCGGCATGACGGAGGTTTCCCTGCTGGGGATCACTTTCCCGGCTCATTTGCTGTACGTTGGCATGCTGATGGCGCTGGTGGCCCTGTATTCGGCCCTTTCAGGGCTGTGGGGGGTGTCCATCACCGACACTTTCCAGTTCATCATCGCCATGGGCGGCAGCATCATCCTGGCCATCATCGCCCTGAGGCATGTAGGGGGTGTCAGCGGTCTGACGGAGGGACTCTCGGGGGTGGACTGGGTGTTTGATTTCTTCCCGGTAATCGGGGGGGAGGGCGCCGGCGCGCAGCTTGGCGGACTGATGCAGATGAGCGTGGTGGCCCTGGTGGCCTACCTTGGCGTGCAATGGTGGGCCAGCTGGTATCCGGGGGCAGAACCCGGGGGCGGAGGTTATGTGGCCCAGCGAATGATGTCGGCAAAGGATGAGAAGCACTCCCTGCTGGCCACGCTCTGGTTTCAGGTGGCCCACTTTGCCGTCAGGCCCTGGCCCTGGATTATCGTGGCCCTGGTTGCGCTGGTCCTTTACCCCAATGAGGCCGACAAGGGCGCCACCTATGTGATGGTCATCCGCGACCTCTTGCCTCCCGGATTGCTCGGACTGCTGCTTGCCGCGTTTTTTGCGGCCTATATGTCGACCATGGCTTCCCAGACCAATTGGGGCACATCCTATATTGTAAACGACCTCTACCGCCCGTTTGTCCGGCCCGGCGCTCCTGAGGCGTATTATGTGCGGGTCTCCAGGATTACCACGGTACTGCTGATGGTGTTTTCCCTGGTTGTCACCACTCAATTTGACAAAATCAGCGATGCCTGGCGGTTCATACTGGCCTGCAGCGGGGGAATCGGACTGGTTCTGCTGCTGCGGTGGTTCTGGTGGCGGGTCAATGCCTGGACCGAAATTGCCGCCATGCTGGCACCTTATGCCGTCTATCCCTTCCTGGTTTTTTACCTGAAGCTGGAGTATGAGCTCACTTTGATTATCATCGTCGGATGGTCCACCCTGGTCTGGCTCGTGGTCATGTTCTCCACGAAACCTGCTTCAATGACGACCCTCAAAGCGTTTTACACAAGGGTGCACCCGGGAGGTCCGGGTTGGAAACCAGTTGCTGAGCAACTCCCCGAAATTCAGGGAGACACAGGCTACAGACAATTGTTTGTCAATTACATCTCTGGATGTGTTTTGGTGATGTTCAGCCTGTTTGGGACCGGCAAGTTGATTTTCGGACAAACCTTGCAGGCCCTGGCTTTCTTTGCCATTGCCATCCTGGCGGGTGCGATCATCTATTACAACCTTTCCCGCATAGGCTGGGAAAAACTGGACCGTTAGGATTTCCGCTGGGTGCAAATAGGACCATTGCCCAGGAAATAAACCCGAAACATCCCGGTGAATGGCTGATGTAACGGGATTTTCTGTATTTTTATGGGAAATTTTTAAAAGATCAAACCTTGCAGTTGTTGCACCTCTTCGTGCGTTTACGCCCCGTCATGCCACTGGCCATTTTCCTGTTGGGATGGGTTTCCCAGGCCTTTCCCTTCCGACCGTTTCTCCAGGAGGAGACGTCCGGGGCAGGCATTCTGCTTAGTCAGTATGTCCAGCGGGCTTCGGTTACCGGAAATGAAAAAGAAGCCGGGGTTTTTCTGGCTGGTGTCTGCATGGAGAAGGGCTTGCATGTCCGCGTATTTACAGATGAACCAGACAGTTACAATTTTGCCGCCTCTTTGTATCCGCTTGAAACCGGAAAGCCCAATGTGGTGTTTCTGAATCATATCGATGTGGTGCCCGCCGGAGACCATGGCGCATGGACCTATCCGCCTTTTTCCGGGACAATTGCCGACGGATACGTTTGGGGCCGTGGCGCGATCGACAACAAGGGGCATGCGGTAATGCAGCTGATGGGCCTTGCGGCCTTTGCAGACCTTGCCGCAGAACACGACCTGCCCTACAATTTCACGATGCTGTCGGTTTCGGGTGAGGAGACCGGGGGCGAAAAAGGCGCAGCCATCATTGTCGGTGAGTTCCTTGAGGAACTCAATCCCGTGGTGGTTTTCGGGGAGGGGGGGACCGGTATTGCCGGCATTATAGAGTCCAGACCCGACAAGCCTTTCTTTGGTATTTCAGTGGCACAGAAGGAAGGGTTGTGGTTCATGCTGGAAAGCGATGCACAAGCTTCCGGCCATGGTTCCGTGCCCCAGGAGATTTATCCGACCAGGGAACTCGTTTTGGCCTCCGCTGCCCTGCTCAATGCAAGGCAGCCCACCCGGCTTACCCCGCCGGTGAGGGAGATGTTCCGTAACCTCGGCCGGGAAGAAAGGGGGTTTCGCGGACTGGTCCTGCGCAATTTCAGGTTTTTCAGGCCGTTTTTGGGCGGGTATCTGCGAAGAGACCCACTGATCAATGCCTTGCTGTCCAATACAATCACAGTGACGAATTTCGGTGGTGCCGACGGGGCATACAACCAGATCGCCCACAACACATGGGCCACCTTTGATTCCCGCCTGCTTCCGGGCAGCGACAGAGAGAAATTTCTGGGGCGTATTGAGCGGGAAATCCGGAATCATGAAGTGCGGCTCAGGGTGATTAACCAGGCGCCGCAGGCGCCGATGTCAGAGAAAGGTCATTACTATCATGCCCTGGAAGATGCCGTTAAAGAGGTTTACAACGATGCCTCGGTTTCATCCATCCTTTTCCCCGCCCACAACGACAATGCCTATTTCAGAAAAAACGGGATTCCGGCTTATGGACTGCTGCCGGTGCTCATGGAGGTGGCACTGATCGAATCCATTCACAACGTCGATGAACGGATGTCAGTCGAAGGCCTTGGACAAGGGATTCAGGTGTATGAGGCTTTGATCCGGATTTTGATTAACCGATGAATTTCATTATCTTGGGGTAAATTGCCTATTTTATGATCGTAGCCCTTGGGGCGCGCCTCTTGGCGCGCTTAACCCAGCCCCGCTTTAAACGCTGGGAAAACGATGCACCCGCATTACAGGAAAAGCAATTCCGGTCCCTTCTTTCCAACGGCCGCCGCACCCATTTTGGCCGTGACCATGGATTGAATTCCGTCTCATCCTACGAGGAATTTAAAGAAAAGGTCCCAATCAGGGACTATGAGGCCCTGAGGCCCTATGTAGACAGGATCATCGGTGGGGAGGAGGACGTGCTTTGGCCGGGACGCCCCCTGTATTTTGCGAAGACCTCTGGCACCACTTCCGGAGCCAAGTTCATCCCCATTTCCAGGGAGTCCATGCCCAACCACATCGATTCGGCCAGGCTTGCCTTGCTGATGTATACCCTAAAGACGCGGAAGACGAAGTTTCTGGGCGGGAAATACATTTTTATATCCGGCAGTCCCGAACTGGAAGAAACGGGGGGTATCCTGACCGGACGCCTTTCCGGGATCGTACATCACCACATCCCGGCCTATCTGAAAAAAAAGCGACTGCCCAGCTTCGAGACCAATTGCATATCCGACTGGGAAGAGAAGCTGGACCAAATTGTCCGGGAAACCTCCCGGCAGAAGATGAGCCTGATCAGCGGCATTCCCCCCTGGGTGGAAATGTATTTTGAACGACTGCTGTTGCATTCCGGGAAGCATAGCGTGGCCGAACTCTTTCCCCGCTTTGAATTGCTGGTTCATGGAGGGGTGAATTTCCAACCATACAGCGAAAAGCTCAGCCGGCTCATCGGAAAGGAGATTGATGCCATAGAGACCTATCCGGCCTCTGAAGGCTTCATCGCCTTCCAGGACGAATTTCCTTCAAGGGGCCTGTTGCTGATCCCGGACTCGGGCATCTTCTATGAATTCATACCGGCAGATGCTTTCCACCAGGAAAACCCTCCCAGGTACAAGCTTGATGAGGTAGAGACCGGAGTGAACTACGTCCTGATCATGAATACCAATGCCGGACTATGGGGATACAATATCGGCGACACGGTTCGCTTTGAGTCCGTCAACCCCTACCGCCTGGTGGTCACCGGACGGCTAAGCCAATATACATCGGCATTCGGGGAACATGTGATCGGGGAGGAGGCGGAATCCTCTCTCCAGGAAGCCGTCGAGGCCACCGATGCCCAGGTCGCGGAATTCACCTTGGCCCCCCTCATCGAAAATCCTGACGGCAAGCCATGCCACCAGTGGTTTGTTGAGTTTGAGCGTGAACCTTCCGACCTGCAGCAATTTTCAAGGGTGCTGGATGCCGCACTTCAGAAGCGCAATGCTTATTACAAGGACCTGGTGGGCGGCAACATCCTGCAGGCGGCCGTCGTGGTGCCGGTCCCATCCGACACATTTAAAAAGTATATGAAATCGGTCGGCAAATTGGGAGGTCAGAACAAAGTACCCCATCTGTCAAACGACCGGGAAATTGCCAACTGGATCGAGGAGCATGTGATCTCCCGACAGGAGGCTGGTTCAGGGACTGATTAAATGGTGCGCAGCAAGCTTTGGCAACGTAAGACAACCGACGGCCCGCAAGCTTTGGAAAGCCCTCGTGGCAGCCAGCAGGTCTATTGAATGATCTCGCTTTCAGGCAGTCCGAATTCCTCTACCATTTTGATATCCATGGTCTCCAGGGCATCCAGGATGGGGTTGTAGATGTCCGGAATGACCGGGATATACACCCCCTTGACATTGATCTGCCCCTTGAGGACCATTTCCACGCCAACTGCCGCCGGCAAGGCCACGGTGCGGGCCACGGCCGTATCGGTGGCCAGGGTTCCGAAGTCCAGCATGGACGACTTGATCACTTCCTTCTTTCCGTCTGGATAGGTAGCCAGGAATACGTGCTGCATCGCAACCATGTCGCGTTCATCCGGCCCCAGCTCCATTTTTGCAATCATCAGGTCTGAAACGATCTCGAATGGGGTATCGTTGCGGCGGACCATGCGCTCGTCGCTGAAAACCCCCAGCCATTCCATGGCCTCAAGTGCATATGCGTCAACGGACAAACCCAGGTAATGGGCTGCCTTTTCGCGTATGTTCTCCGCGCTTTCCTCTCCTATCAGCATGGCCACCATGGCGGCATAGGTCTTGCCGGTAAAGTCATAATTGTCGCTGGTAAGCAGCTTCATGGCCTTCATGGCATCCAGTGTCTCGCACCAGCCCTGGTGCCGGAAAGTGCCGCGCATCATCGTTTTGGTTTCGGGAATCCCGTACAGCTCAATATATGGCATGCTGTCGCGGTTGGGGTAGATCTCCAGTTTTCCCACGCCGGGAAAATCAACCGCCAGCGGGTTCTTGAAGAGGTCTTCGGTCGGGATGTACACTTCCTTTCCGTGGCGCAGGTACCTGCCGTCATTGTTGCCGGCCATTACCACCCCTTTCGGGCTCCATGAGAACTTATATTTGAATGGGTTGCTGGCGGCTTCGGGTGCCGGAAGGGCCCCGCAAATGCTGTAAAACTCCTCTACCTTGCCTCCCTTGCCGTGTACATGGTCGATGATGCGCATGGCACCCATATGGTCGATCCCGGGATCCAGTCCGAGTTCATTCAGAATAATAATCCCGGCGTCCCTGGCTTCCTGGTCCAACGCCTTCATCTCCGGTTTTACATAAGAAGTTGTGACCATGTTCTTTTTGTGCCGGATGCAATGCCGGGCCACCATGATATGGTGTGCCCACGGCAAAAGACTGACACATAGATCATGGGTTGCTACCATTTGGTCAAGGCTGGCTGTATCTTCCACGGTCCATGCCACGGCGGTTCCGTTGGGATGTCCCTGTATCATTGCATCGGCCTTGGATTTGGTACGCGTGGCCACGGTTACATGGTAACCTTTGTCAAGCAGGTAGGTGACAATGGGTTTTACCACCATGCCTGCACCTAGAATCAGTACTTTGTTCATTGGTTATTGGTTATTGGTTATTGGTTATTGGCTATTGGCTATTGGCTATTGGCTATTGGGTGTTGGTTGTTGGCTATTGGCTATTGGCTATTGGGTGTTGGCTATTGGGTGTTGGTTGTTGGTTATTGGTTGTTGGCTATTGGCTGTTGGTTGTTGGCTATTGGGTGTTGGTTGTTGGCTATTGGCTATTGGGTGTTGGTTGTTGGCTATTGGGTGTTGGCTATTGGCTATTGGCTATTGGGTGTTGGTTGTTGGCTGTTGGTTGTTGGCTATTGGCTGTTGGCTAATGTCCAAAGTCCAAAGTCCAATGTCCAAAGTCCAATGTCCAAAGTCCAATGTCCAAAGTCCAATGTCCAATGTCCAAAGTCCAAAGTCCAATACCCAATAGCTAGAGATATTTTCGGATGTAGTCATAGTCGGGGGTCAGTTTTCCCTGGTGGAGGATCAATGCTTTTTTTATGGGTGCGGGTAGTTCCAGTGAGGAAAAGTCGCGGTTGAAGTCTGCGACGGCGATGGGTTTAACAAACCCGGCCAGGGCATTGGAGAATGCGATGGAGGAATCCCGTGGCAGTTCACTGGGCAATATATCCACCGCCATGACCAACATGCCATGCCCCTTGAAACCCATCTCGGGCTTGCCGGTTTCCGGGTCGTAGACGAACACAGGGTCTTCTATCGCGGTCCCCTTGTGGGTGATCTCGATGGAACCGTCCGGATCACAGGTCACATCCCCGATGACCGTGAGTTTTGGTCTGCCTTGCTGAAAAAGTTTTTTGATGTATTCCTTCGTAACGATTCTGGGGTAGCGAGTATCCCAGTACATGCAGTTCATCAGGATGGACAGGTGGGGGATGTATTGTTCAAAGTCGCTTTCGTAATTTTCCGGATGCTGGTAGTAGTCCTGCAATTCAAATTCTGCATTTCGGTTTTTGGGGCGGGAAAGGTGCTCTTCCCGGAACACCACCTTGTGGATGATGTTTGCGGGCTGGTTCTTGTTGCTTGTAAGCTGCAGAAGCTGTGCGGGACTGATCTCCCGAATGGGCAGCAGCTGGGCGATCTCCTGTGCGCCGACTGACACGTTCCCGTAGCCGGTAAACCCGATGGTTAATGGAAGCAATTCTTCTGGGAGACCCTTTTCTGCAATGTGCTTTCCGACTTCGGAGATCTCTTTTTTAGCTTCCTCAAGGGATGCATATTCACAACTTTGTCGAATCGGGAGAAAGGGATTGTCTTTATAACCGTATTCCATCAGCCGCTGTCCCATGCTCCAGAGGGAGTCAATCATCCCTGCCAGTCCGGCAAAACGGCCAAAGAAGATCAGCCTGCGGTCTTGTTCGTCCGCGATGCGCTCGTAGTCGATCAGGTTGCAGCCCATTTCCATCATGCGCTTAAGCATCGGCATATTGTATGGCTGCCCTTTGATGACATGGCTGAAGAACACATAGGTCTTGTTTTTTTCGAAGGCTGCTTCCGGGATTTCCTTTACCCCGAAAATGATGTCACAGTCCGACAAATCCTCCCTCACAAGGGCACCGGCCTCCAGATATTCCTGGTCTGTGAATACCCGTTTGGGTGAGGTCTGCACGCTCACTCCGATTTGGTCTTTTTCGACCAGCTTCCTTACCAATGAAGGGGTCAGCGGACTGCGCCTTTCCATTTCGTATTTGTCCTCGTGCCGGATTCCGATTCGTTTTGTCATTGGCTATTGGCTATTGGGTGTTGGCTATTGGTTGTTGGCTATTGGTTGTTGGGTGTTGGCTATTGGATGTTGGCTATTGGATGTTGGCTATTGGGTTTTGGATGTTGGATGCAAACATAATAAAAAAAATTGCCCGACCGGATGGCGATGGACAATTTTTCGTTCCATCTGCCGGTGATACGGGTTCCGCGAAACAAACGTAAAACAGGTGCGGATCAGCCGGCAAACAGGTTTGGATCAACCGCAGCCTTGTAATGGCCTGCAAACAGGTTTGGATCAACCGCCTCCTTGTAATCGCCGGGAAACAGGTTCGGATCAGCCGGAAAGCAGCCCAGGGTTAGCCGGGTCCTAATAGTAAAACCAGATGGTTCGGTAATCCCGGATGTTTTCACCCCTGGCCGCCAGCTCTTCCAGGTAGTCGTAGATAGGGACGTCCAGGTAGTTGTAGGGAGGAACCGGGTGGATGTTCTTTTCCCAGGGATGGAACTCGTAGACCCTGGACCCGTTGGGCATGATCATTACCAGGCGGTGGTCCTGCCAGGCCCTGAGGTGATTCTTCCCCAGTTTGGGAACATTGAAGACCGCTTCATCAGTACGGTCCAGGCCGGGCAACAGCCTCGCCTCCTCTTTCAGTTCCTGCAGGATGCGTGCGATGGGCACCATGTACTGCTTGGTCTCATCCTTGCCTTTCATGTTGAACATGTAGTAGGGGTCCACTCCGATGGATTTCAGGTCGAGGCGGAGCTTGACGCTTTCAAAGCGCCGGGAGTTCTCCACCGTGAATACTTGCTGGTTGTAAACCATCATGCCGGCCTTGCGGATCCTTTTGATGGCATCCATGGCCTCCGGGGTGATCTCGTAGGAATGCTCAAAATGGGTGATGATGCTGACCTGACGCTTGCCAAACTCCACGTAGGAAGCAAGCAGTTCAACGGTTTCCTGCGTGAGTCGCTGGGGCAGGACCACTGGGGTGCGGCTGCCGATACGAATGCGGTATACGTGCTTTTTGGAAGAAACCTCATCCAGCAGCACCTTGAGGGAGTCATTTTTCATCACCAGGGGATCTCCCCCGGTGATTAGCACGTCCCCGACGGCCGGGTTGTCGTCCATCCAGCTCAGGGCGCTCCTGATCTGCTCGCTTTTTGCCATTGCCTTGGGATCCAGCACCTCATCGATCTCCCAGTTGCGCTGGCAATAGACGCAGATCTGGGCACAGGTGTTGAAAGGCTTCAGGATGGCGATGCCCGGGTAGCGCCTGGTAACCAGGTCCACCGGCGAAGTGTCATGCTCTCCCATAAAATCAAACTGCAATCCCCTGTTCTCCCTGTTTTCCACCATTTGCGTGACATAACCGGGAGGTGGGATGACCTGTGCCCTGACCGCATGGTCGTAACCGATGTTCAGCTGATTGTCCATCAGGCTGAGGTAATATGGGGTAATGCCGAATGGCACTTTGTTGTTGGCGGCCAGCGTGATGGCCTGGCGTTGCTCTTCGGTGAGTTCGATCAGGTCCAGCAGCGGCTGTGCATCGCGGACCACATGCTTGAGGTGCCAGGTGTGATCGTCCCAGTCCTTTTCCGTGGCATTGAAGTATTTCAGAATGCGTTTCTTGTTCGCCTTACGCCAGGTAATTACCTCCTCCTCCAGCCCGCTTGGGTACTTCCGGAGGTATTTTTTCATGTTTGAGCTAAGCTCATTCAGGATCTCGGTGCGGGCTTCCGAGGCTTTGCGCCCCTCCATCTGCAAAAAGTCCGGTATTCCCTTCTTGGCCTGCTTGGATTCAAAATAGATGTTTGACCGTCCGTCTATCCCGCGGAAAAGGTTGATGAACTCCAGCAGGAAACCTGGCGAAACATCATGTCTCACCTCATCGGTTTTTCCCTTGGCAAGTTTGAACAGGTAGTCCAGTGCAGAGACCCCGGTTCGGTATTCGTTTACCGGTCCGATTATACTCTTAAAAACCCGGATCGTCTCCCTGACGGTCGATTTTTCCAATATATGCAGGTCGTTGTCAACCTCAAAGATCTTTCTTTCCGACTTTTCAAGGTAGCTGTAGAGTTGGTCACGGGCCTCCTCCAGGCCAGGTGCATCCTGTAGCAAGGCATGGAGATCGGGGTTGGCCTCCCAAAGCCGGTTCACGTAGGCATCAATGTCCACCTCGAACTTTGGCTTGACACTGTCTACCGCATCGGTGAACACATCATCGATGATACGGGTTTGTAGCAGGGTGCGTGGTGTTTTTGCCTTTACGGGAGCGGAGATTTTCTTTTTGGCCATGGGTTTTTGGGGTTGGTTCACCGGTAAAAATAGCGAAAAAACCCCAA
>SLNU01000225.1 GCA_007132865.1 Bacteroidales bacterium
AAATGGATTCCTGGCAGAAGCTGATCCGGGTGCTGACCCACGAGATCATGAACTCCATCACGCCCATTGTGTCGCTTTCATCGACGGTGAAGGACCTGCTGATTGACGAGGAAAACACCCTGCTGAAGGAGGACATAGACAAGGATGATGTGGAAAGCGCACAGAGTGCCCTGAATACGATTGAACGGCGCAGTCAGGGACTGTTGAACTTTGTGCAGATATACCGCAACCTGACACGGATCCCCAAACCAAATTTTCGCTACTTCCCATTGCAGGAGTTGTTTGATCGGGTCGAGAACTTGTTGATGCCCAAGATCCAGGACCGGAGCATCGACTGCACCTGCAAGGTGGTGCCGCCCGGACTGATGCTGACGGCCGACCCTGACCTGATCGAACAGGTGCTGATTAACCTGGTGATCAACTCCATACATGCTGTACAGGATGTAAAGAACCCGAAGATCCGCATTGTGGCCACCCTGTCGGCCAATAACCGGATATCCGTCTCGGTGGCCGACAATGGCTATGGCATAAAGCCCGACAACATCGAGAAGATCTTTGTGCCTTTCTTTACGTCCAAAAAGGAGGGGTCCGGAATCGGACTCAGCCTATCACGCGAGATCATGCGTCTGCACAAAGGGAGCATCGCCGTGCGCTCCAAGCCGGAGGTGGAGACCAGCTTCACATTGCATTTCTGACCGCGAAGTGTCCGCCAGCGAACGCTGCCTGTTCACTTTTAAACAACCTGCCGCAACCCATGCAGGTCTTTGAAATAGCATAACATTCCCGCTGCCAGCGTATTACCACTGATGGCACATTTTTGGCTTGTCAATATGTAAAATTTGACCCCCAAATTTGATCCAGATGTATACCTTTCGCATATTCCTCATTGTGGCCGCCGGTTTGATGCTTCCTTTTTTGTCGACCGGCCAGTCGGTCTGGACGCTGGAACGCTGCTTCGACCACGCGCTTAGTAACAACTTGCATATCAAACAGCAAGAGTTTGCCGAAGAGCGTACCCGCAATGACCTGCGCCAAAGCTACGCCAACCTGTTTCCGAACCTGAATGCCATTTCCCAGCAAGGATATAATTACGGGCGCACCGTCGATCCATTCACCAATGAGTTTGCCACGGAGAGTGTCGCGTATCAGCGCATATACGCCACCAGCGGCGTAACCCTTTTTTCCGGGTTCCAGAACATCAACAACATTCGCCTGCACCTGGCACAGAATACGGCTTTCCGCTACGACACCGAAAGGATGCAGAATGACATCATCCTGTCCATTGCCTCGGCTTACTTGCAGATTCTTTATTTCAAGGACATGGTGGAAGTAACCCGCCAGCAGCTTGACGTGATGGAGCAGCAGGTGGAACGAACCCGTATCCTGATGCAGGGGGGCACGGTCGCACGCGGAGGCATGCTGGAGATAGAGGCCCAGGCCGCACAGGAGCGCCTGAACCTGTTGAACATGGAAAACAACCTGAACCTGGCTTACCTGGAACTGATCCATATGTTGGACCTGGATCCGGGCGAACCGTTTACGATAGAGCGTCCCGACCTGGCGGTTGGGGAGGAATACCTTTTCCAGGATCCGACCGTTGTGCTTGAGAAAGCCCTGGGGTTTGAACCTTCCGTAATGGCTGCGGGTCAGCGCATCCGGATGGCCGAAAGCGGACTGGCCATGGCGCGCGGGGAACAGAGTCCGCGCATCAGCTTCGGCGCATCTTACGGTTCGGGCTATTCTGGCGCTGCCAGGAGGCAGATCGGGCAGGAAAGTACAGGGCAGTTTACCGAGATCGGCCGCACGGCATCCAACGAGGCGGTGTTAAGGGAATTAACCATGCCCATTTTTGAACGGATCTCCTACCGCGACCAGATTAAGGAAAACATGAACCAGGCCATTCAACTGGAATTGTATATTCCTATTTTCAACCGTCTTCAGGTCCGCCGCCGCATCCAGAATTCACGCGTCGACCTGGAAACGGCCCGGATAAGTTATGAGATCACGAGGAACAACCTCACAAAAACCATTGAACAGGCCCATGCAGACGCCACTGCCGCCTACCAGCGCTATCTGGCCACCACCAAGTCGCAGGAGGCCTTCCGCGAGTCTTTCAAGGATTCAGAGCAACGCCTTAACCTGGGCATGATCAGCATGGTGGAATACAATGAGGCCAAGGCACGCCTTGCCCGTTCGGAAGCGGATGCGCTGCAGGCCAAATACGAATATATTTTTTCTGCCAGGATCCTGGAGTTTTACCAGGGCCGCGGATTCAATCTATAGGATAATGATCGTGGGACAGGCATATGGTAAGCCCCTCCGCCACTCCTGACCATGCCAACAATAAGTCCCACGATCGCCCATTTTCTTTTGCGTGTGTTTCATGCTCCTTCGGGAGCAAAAAAAGCTGCCTTTCGGGGCAGCTTTTTGATTCTGGAAGCTTTGTTGTTGGGCGCCATGCCCATCCGACAATGAAAATAATCCTAATTCGTCGGAAGCACCAGCGGACGGTTCTCCAGATGTTTCTCCATCTCCAGGTGCGGCACGCCTTCCTTGTACCAGTCGGGCGCTTCGGCACCCTTCAGGTAGTGGTCGAGGAACTCCATCATGCGCATGGCATAGTCGATCTGGTTGGCCTGCTTGCGCAGTCCGTGGTTCTCGCCCTTGTACTGCAGCATCACCACGGGCTTGCGGAGACGACGCAATGTGTTGTAGTATTCCACGCCCTGGGTGAAGTCCACAGCGCCGTCCTTGTCGTTGTGCATCAGCAGCAGCGGGGTGTTCACCTGCGCGGCAAAGTACACCGGGGAATTGCGCTTGTAGGCCTCCCAGTTGTCCCAATAGCCCGAGGTAAGCCGTCCCTGGCTGCTCTCGAAGATGGCCTGGTTGGTGCCGCCGGTGTTCCAGTAAATCAGGCTGTACATACTGATCATATTGGTCAGCGGGGCTCCGGCCACTGAGGCCTTGAAGCGGTCGGTCTGGGTAATCAGGAAAGAGGTCTGGTAGCCACCCCAGGAATGGCCGTGGATGGCCACGTTTTCGGCATCCACGATTCCGGTTTCGATGGCCGCATCCAGTGCAGGCAAAACGCACCAGACAGCCGACATGCCAGGGTCGTTCATGGTATAGGAAATGTCGGGCATCAGCACGGCGTAACCATTGCTGGTATACATGCTGCGGTTCCATCCGCCGCCGGGGAAGCTTGGACGATTGTAGGCATTCAGTCCCTGCGTCAGGCGCTCATAGATATAGACCACTGTCGGATAGCTCTTGCCCTCCTCATAGCCGGCGGGCAAATGAATGGCCGCCTGCAGGGTATCGCCCTTGTCGCTGACAAAGCTGATCAGGCGGGAGCCGGGCGACCAGGCAAAATTGGCCTGTTCCGGGTATGTTTCCGTCAGCTTGCGTGCATCGTTCAGGTCTCTGTTGAAGGAGATGTGGTATTCGGGCGCATCGGTAACGGTCTGGCGGGTAAAGATGTAGGCCTGTGCGTTTTTCGCCCTGGTGAAACTCCCGAACAAGACATCGTCGTGAAGCAGCACGCGGGCACCCGGACGGCCGTTGTCGATGCGGGCAAGTCCGGCACGCTTGGTGTCCTGGTCCATGAAATTCATGTAGAACGGCTGGCGGAAATCAATTCCTCTTTCATTTTCCTCCAGGGAGTAACGCATCTGGTACACCCTGTTGTTTTCTGCCCCGTCAAGTGTGAGCCGTTCACCGCTGCGGCCATTGGCGGCCACCCGCCACACATCGTGGTTGTCGCGCAGCACCACAAAGCGGGAGTCGTGGGTCCATCCCCAGTAAGGGGTGGGGGGAAACTCCACGTTCACGTCAACCAGCTGGTTGATAAAGGTTGTGGGCAGGTTTTCGGTGAGGTTTATTTTCTGGTCTGTTTCCAGGTTGTAGACGTAATAGTCGCCCTGCTCAAAATAGGCCAGCA
>SLNU01000177.1 GCA_007132865.1 Bacteroidales bacterium
CGGCAAATTGTATCATTTTAATGGCATTGCCTGCAACGTCAAAATAATGCCTACGCCAAGGATTTACCCTTAACACTCCCCTGTAATCCCAACGATCCTTTACGGCATTGGTGCCAAACTCTGTAGTAACGTATTGGGTAATGTAGGCAGTTGTTTCTCCATGAGAGTAATGAGCGTATGCCATATTGCCCAGAACTGCTGGCAGCAAAAAGTTTGGGGTTGTCTTTTCGTCGTTGTCCATCGAATCGTTAACATCCAAGAACTTTGAGCAACCCGCCATAATGGCTAATGCTGTTATTGTGATTATGTATTTTTTCATCTCGATTAAAATTTAAGGTTTAGACCAAGAGTAACGGCTCTACGTATGGGTACTTGAAAGTAATCAACCCCCATAGTTCCAGCACCACTTGCACCTCCTCCGGGCCCCGCATTATTTACCTCGGGGTCTCCGCCAGAGTAATTGGTTATTAGGAAAGCATTTTGCAGGTTTAGGTTAATGCTTGCTTCCTTTATGCCCACGCGAGAAATCAAATCTATTGGCAGAGTGTATGCAAGGTTTACATTTCGCAGCCTAATCCAAAACACTTCCTCCACGAAATTAGTCCCGGCCAAGTTGTAGTGATTGTTAAAAAAGAATTGATCAATTATAATGGGTGTCGTGTTCGGCAGGTATGAACCATCGGGTTGTTCAACCACCCCTTCAAATATGAATTCCCTGTTTCGATATTCCTCCATCATTTTATGACTTCCGGTTGATATCAAAAACTGGCTTGTGGCGTTCATTATTTCTGCACCGTAAGCCCCATCTATCAAGAAAGAAAATTCAAAATTCTTATACCTTAATTTGTTGGAGAACCCATAATAAAATTTGGGCTCACGGTTTCCTATGTAGCGTTTGCGCGAATCGGTAATTGGGTACCCATCGCTGTTTACCACCACCTGACCTTGGTCGTTGCGCTTGTAGTCGGTTCCCACTATTCCGAATAGCGCTTCTCCTAGCCAAGAACTAGCTATTGCCTGCGATGATACCTGTCCGTAAGTTACCGGGAATTCTACCAAATCGCCAAATAGCTTTGTTAGGCGCGAACGATTCCCGAAACCGTTGACCGTAATATCCCAGTCAAGGTCTCTACTCCTGACCAATCTTGAAGAAACCAATATTTCAATACCCTTATTCTCGACAGAACCAGAGTTTACTGTTTGCAAAATTGCACCCGTTACCGGGGTAACCCTCGGTTGTATTATCTGGTCTTCCGAAACCCTGCTATAATAGGTAAAGTCAATTGTAAACAGCCCTTGCCACAACCTAAAGTCAACACCAAGTTCAAATTCTTTGGTTATTTCAGGTTTAAGCATCGGATTGCCTGCAAATGCATCGAGCCTCCAACCACTGCCTATCCCAAAGAACTGAGTAAGGGTTTGGCTCAACCTATGGGGTGGCGCATCCTTACCAACTTGGGCGTAGCTGGCCCTGATTTTACCGAAGGAAATGGCTCTTTGAAGGTTGTCGCTAAGTAGTTCGTTGAAAATAAATGCACCACTTACACTAGGATAGAAGAAAGAGCGGTTCTGCAATGGCAGGGTTGATGACCAGTCGTTCCTGCCCGAGAAGCCCAAAACCAACATTCGATTGTAATCAATTGTTACATCGCCAAAAACACCAATTATCCTACGCCTTGCTGTTGATTGGTTGTTCCTGACTTCAATAAGGTTGTTTATTGAGTGTAGGGTGGGATTTCTGAATCTTTCACCTTCCACGAAAGTGTTTCTGGCAAAATCCATTTGAACATTATGGCCTGCAAGTGCAATTATGTTTAGTTTATCCGTAAACCTGTAGTCGGCTGTTGCAAGGAATGTGGAAGTGATTTTTTCGCTTTCGCGATTAAATTCGCTTATGGCTCCTTCAAATGCCGCACCTGCCGATCCTGGCTCTCTCACAGCCTTGTAATGTTGTTGGAAGTAATCGCGCCCTGCGGTGTAGTTAAATGTTAGCCAATCGTTAGCCTGAAATGTGGCATTAATGGAGTTGATGTTACGGCTAACGTTATCGTTCCTTACCTGGTGGTGGGCGCTCCACATTGGGTTGTCGGGTACGTTGGCCAAATTACCGTCGACGGGTATCCAAATGTTTCGCTCACTGCCATCAGGATTAAGATATTCAACCATATTGTCCCACCTGGGCCAGCGATAAACGTTTAGCATCCAACCACCGCTGGCGCTGAAAATACCCATTTTGTTGTTTGTCTTGATGATGTTTGACGAGGTGGTTACGGTGAATTTTTCACTTAGTTTGGCAGATGCCGTGAGCATTGCAGAGTTCCTTCCGAAAAAGGTGTTTGGCACAATCCCGTCGTCGCCAAGTGTTGATAGCGATAGATAGTACGTAAGGTTGCCTGCACCCCCACTAACATTGGCATCAACTTTGTTTGCCACACCCGTTTGGAAGAAATTACCGAGGTTGTCGTAAACGTTGTCGCTGCGCAGCAATGGAGGTCCCCAGTGCGAAAAGGTACGGGGGTTGAACAAGCCGGCACCGCCAGTGGAGTACGTGCTTTGCAAGCCGTGCAGTTTGCCAACTTGCGATAGGGTAGTGGATGTAGAAAGGCCCACGGTTACCACTCCATCCTTACCCCTTTTGGTCGTAATGATAATTGCCCCATTGGCGGCATCAATACCGTACAAGGCTGCTGCTGCCGCACCCTTCAAGATAGATATTGATTCTATGTCGTTGGGGTTAATGTCGGCAGCACGGTTGGTTGTTCCGCGCATTGTGGCATTTGAAATTGGAATGCCGTCAATTACAAATAAGGGCTGGTTGTCGCCATCAACAGATGTTGCGCCACGCAGGATGATTTCAGAAGCCGAACCGGGGGCACCACCCATCGAGGTAATCTGAACGCCAGATACACGCCCTTGTAGCGCATTTACCACGTTCTCTTGCCTCGAAGCCATAATGCTTTCCGAATCAACGTTCTGAACGTTGTAGGTAAGTGTTCGTTCTTCCCTCCTTATACCCAATGCGGTAATAACTACCTGCTCAAGGGTTGTGGCCAATGGCTCCAGTGCAACGTTAATAACACTTTGATTGCCTACGAGAACTTCGGCCGTTTCCATACCCACGAACCTGAACTCTATCACGTCGGTGGCTGAGGCCATCAAACTGTAGGTGCCGTCAATGTCGGTTACCGTTCCAGTTGTGGTACCTTTAATAACCACCGTTACCCCGATTAGAGTTTCGCCGTCAGAAGCATCGGTCACCGTTCCGGTAATTTGCCTCTGTTGGCCAAGGACGTTAATGGCAAGAAATGCCATAAATCCCAGTAATACAAAGGTTTTCTTCATAATAATTAGGTTTGGTGTTTGTTTTGATTAAGAATTATTAATTTAAATTTTATGGTGATTTAGGCTTTAGCCTTTTTAAAATTCCCTCAAATTTACAAAAAAACGTTTCAACTCTAATCAGGTTGGATAACCGAATCTAAAGCCTTTTTTACAGAACCGTGTTTGAAAAGCAATTCTCTGGCTTCATTTTCTTCAAGTCCAAGCTCTTCCATCAGCATTCGAGTACCCCTTTTTACCAACTTTTGATTTGTGAGCTGCATATTCACCATTTTGTTGCCCTTCACTCTTCCCAACTTAATCATAATGGTGGTGGTAATCATGTTAAGTATCATTTTTTGGGCAGTTCCGGCTTTTAGCCTGGTGCTGCCAGTTACAAATTCTGGCCCCACAATGGCTTCAATGGGGTATTCGGCTTCTTTTGCCACAAGAGAATTGGGGTTGCAGGTAATGCATCCTGTTAAAATTCCATTTTCGCGGGCAATCTTCAGGCCACCAACAACGTAAGGGGTGCTTCCCGAGGCGGCAATTCCAATTACTGTGTCTAGTTCGTTGATTCCCCTTTCTTTGAGTTCTTCCCAAGCTTTTTTCGGGTC
>SLNU01000134.1 GCA_007132865.1 Bacteroidales bacterium
CATCGGTCTACTCGCTGAAGGTCAACGGCCTGGAAGTGGGGGAGTCAGAGCTTAACGCGCTGATCGCTGCCCAATACGGTGTGCCGGTGGTCATGATCTCCGGAGACCGGGCGGTTTGCGAGCAGGTGAAGGGCTTGCTGGGTGAGCAGCTGGTCACCGTGGAGGTCAAGGAAGGCATCGGGCGGTTTGCGGCCAATACCCTGGTCCCCTCCGAGGCACAGCGTAAAATACGCGAAAACGCCCGCCTGGCATTGGAGAGGCGCAGTGCGATTCAAGCATTCAACCTCGAGGGTCCCTATCACTTCGAGCTCAACTTCCTGAACAGCGCCCAGGCCGAGGTCGCAGAGCTGGTCCCGGGTGTGGAAAGGGCCGGCCCAAGAGCCGTTGCTTACACGCAGGACGATTTTATTGAAGGCTTCCGGCTGTTTCGTGCCCTGCTATCCATTGCAAGGCCCTAGTAAAAAACATACAAATGGATTACGGCTGGCTTTCCATACTTCCTCCACTTCTGGCCATCGTGCTGGCCATTGCCACACGGCAGGTATATGTTTCCCTTTTTTTAGGAATACTCGTCGGATGGGTGATCCTGTCTGACTGGAACTTCCTGGCCGGACTGGCCAACAGCATTGAAAGCATTGTCATGGTTTTCCAGAGTCCCGGCAACACCAGGGTAATTCTGTTCTGCGCCCTGATCGGCGCCTTGATCACGCTTACCCAGCGGAGCGGGGGCGTGAACGGCTTTGTGGAATGGGTCAGGAAAAGGGAGTTCGCCCATACCCGCCGCGGGGCGGCCGGATTGTCAGGGGTGATCGGGTTCTCGATATTTATTGAATCCAGCATCTGCTGCCTGATCTCCGGCGCGGTTTCCCGTCCCCTGTTCGAAAGGCTGAAAATCTCCCGGGAAAAGCTTGCCTACATACTGGATTCCACCTCGGCCCCGAAATGCGTGCTAATCCCCCTGAATGCCTGGGGGGCATTTGTGATCGGGTTGCTGGAAAGCGAAAGGGTGGAGGCCCCGCTGCAGGTGTTCGTGCAGAGCATTCCGCTAAACTTTTATGCCATCCTGGTGATCCTGATGGTGGCATACTTTATCATCACATTCCGTGACTTTGGTCCGATGAAAAAAGCCGAAGACAGGGCGAGGCTGACAGGCAAAACCATTGCTGACGGAGCTGTGCCGATGGTCTCAGAGGAGATCACCTCGGTACAGCCCAAGGAAGGTGTGCCGAACCGGGCCATCAACCTGATATTGCCTGTTTTGGCGATGATCGTCATGATGCCGGTCGGACTTTATGTGACCGGTGATGGGCAGATCACCGCCGGGACCGGCTCCACTGCCGTCCTTTGGTCGGTGATGGCGGCCATATTGCTGGCGGGGGTCCTGCCGATGGCCCAGGGCATTTTCCGGTTCCGGGAGGTCTTTGACCTGTCGCTGAAGGGGATCGGCGGACTTATGCCACTGGCGATCATTATGATACTGGCTTTTTCAATCGGAGATACCACCAGGGAACTTGGGACCGGGGTCTTTGTCGCTTCGGTCGCCGAAGGCATGCTGAGTCCGGACTTCGTGGCTGCCATTATTTTTCTTGCCTCGGCCTTTATCGCCTTTTCGACCGGAACCAGCTGGGGGGTGTTCGCCATCATGGTCCCCATCGCCGTGCCCACAGCCCTGGTGATGGACGCCAGCCTGCCTCTTTGCCTTGCTGCGGTGCTTGGCGGCGGTGTCTTCGGGGACCATGTGTCCCCGATCTCCGACACCACCCTGGTATCCTCCATGGCTGCAGCCAGTGACCACATCGACCACGTGCGAACCCAGCTGCCCTATGCGATGATCGCCGCAGGGGGAGCGGTTTTGCTCTATGTGGTATTCGGGATGCTGATGCATTAAATATAGGAAGGTGAGTGGACTTCAATATACCTGCTGATAGGGCCTCAGAAGGTGCGGAATCAAATTCGGACTAATCACCGATATCGAAATTCAGCGGATTCTCCCTCTCTCTTCTGTCAGGGATGCCGAAATTGTAGCGGATGTTGATGCCAAAGCGGCGGTTGTCGGCATAGCGTTGGCCGGTGGACTGTATGTTGCCCTGGTTCAGTGTGAACCCGGTGACCATGGTGCGCAGCACGTCCCTGGCACTCAGGCTGATGGTCAGCCTCCTGTCCATAAAAGTCTGGTTGAGTCCGAAGTTAAGCTGTCCGATGTTATCCAGCTCATAAAAGCCCATCTGTCCGTTTGTCATCAGAAAGCCGTTCATGGTCAGCCTGGTATTCTGACCAAGACGCAGGGAGTGAAAAGTGAACAGTCGCCAGCTTCCCCTCCGGAAATTAAGCGGTTGGTTTTCATAAAAGCCCTCGTACTCATTCAGGTCATACTGGGCCCCGGCCACAAAGAAATAAGCCCCTGCCGGGGGAATGGCGCCAATGGCGCGGAAATAGGTCTCTGTATTCCTCCCAATATTGTCATAGGTGCGCACGGCCACATTCTCCATCACCGGGTCCTGGTAAACCACGCTGGAGAAAATGTCACGCGTATACCGTCTTCCCACCGCAAAAATTGGCATATCATTCAAGCTGATGTTCGCCTCCAGGTTCTCCGAGAACTGGGGGAGGAGGGAGGGGTTCCCGGTTTCATAAAGGAACTGGTCGATGTAATTCACGTATGGATTCAGGCTCTGGTAACCCGGGCGGGTGATTGTCTTGCGGTAGATCAGGAAACCCTGCAACGCATAGCCTGCGATTTCCACGATTGGCCTGCTCAGGTAAACGTATGGGAACCAATCGGCCCGGTTGACGAAAAAACTGGTGTCGGCCGGGATGGTCTGGTTTCCGGTCATGTTTGTATGCTCCAGGCGAACACCCGTTTTCAGTGTGATACCTGCGGGCAATGGCCTGGATGCCTGCAGGTAGGCGGCACTGATGTGCTCTTGGTAATTGAACGCATTGGTCCTTGTCGGATCAGGGAACACACCTCCATCGAACAAGGTGGAAAAGTCGGAGTCGCTTTGGTAGTCCTGGTAAGCACTGCTGATGCCGGTTTCCAGGGAAATTTCCCATGGCAGCCTGTAGGTGAGGTCAGACTGGAACTGTAAAAAATGCCTGCGCTGTGCGTTGATCCCGCTACCGGAGACCTCTATCGGGAATGGAAAAACAGCGCCCGAGAGATAGTCCTGCGAAATGTCATTCCGGTTAAATGCATAGGATATTCTGGTCTCCCAGTCTGACCCCATGGTGTCGATTTTTAAAACAAACCCTGCATCCTGCCGGATATTTAAAAAGTCTGATGCATTGTTGACCAGGTTGTTTGTTTCCGAGATGGGATCATCGTTCCGGGCCGCGATCCGGTTGTGGTTGCTGGTAGAGGATTTTGGCAGGCTCCCGTTGATGCGTCCGTCATAACTTAAAACCATGCGTTCACTTGCCTCGTGGCTGATTCCGAATCCGATAAAGCCCTGGTGTGCCTCCCTCCGTGTCTCTGCCGCCTGGAACAAGGTGGTGTCGGTACGGAGCAGCCTGGATGAGTTCAGCTCCTCCAGTGAATTGTTCCAGTTATAGTTCACGTTCAGGTAGCTTGAACCACGCGCTCCCCCGTTGTTGATGCTGAATCCCACGAACCTGTTTCCCTGGATGCCCTGGTTCATTCCGGAGCTTACCGACCCGAAACGGCCGATCTTATAACCCCTTTTCAAAACGATGTTGATGATCCCGCCGGAACTGGCCGCGGCATACCTGGCCGAGGGGGTTCTCATGACCTCTATCCTGTCCACACTCGAAGGGGGCAAGCTGCGCAGCAGGGCCTGGATGTCCTGGTTGCTCATGCGCTGTTCCCGCCCGTTGATCAGGATCGTGGCCGGGGTGGCCCCGCTCAGGAAAATGCCCCCGTCCGGGTCCACAAACAGGCCCGGCGTGCTCTCCAGCACCTCC
>SLNU01000116.1 GCA_007132865.1 Bacteroidales bacterium
AAATCAATAAATTACTTGCGATGATCGTGGGGGTCCTGCTGATAAGCTATGGATGCTCTGACGATTTCCTGGAAAGGCAGTCATTGACTGACGAAACAGAAAGCAACTTCTACCAGACCGAGGGTCAGGCATTGCAGGCCCTGGTGGCCGTTTACGATGCCCTGCAGTACAGCAACGGCCGTACCGCAGACACCTATGCTCCGTGGGACATCCTGAACAACATATTGTCTGATGACTCCTATACCGGGGGATCCGGAAGCGGCGACAGGCCGGGACTCGTGCGAATGGGCGCCCACCAGAGTGTTGCCACCGACAGCGAGGTGCTGGCAGCATGGGAAGACCGCTACGTGGGCATTGCCAGGGCAAACCTGTTTTTGTCCAAGGTCGACGGGATCGAATTTGCCAATCCCAACCTGAAAGCCCGCTATGTCAGCGAAGCAAAATTCCTGCGTGCCAACTTCTATTTCCAGCTGGTCAGGCTTTACGGATCCATTCCACTGATACTTGAACCCCTGAGCCCGACTGAATTTTCAGGCGTAAGCCAGGCAGACCCACTGATTGTCTACCAGCAGATCGCCACCGACCTGATGGAGGCCATCAATGGCAACCTTCCTCGTGCAACAGCGCTTCCCGCAGCTGAATATGGACGCGTCACGATTGCAGCGGCCAAGGGCATGCTGATGAAGCTTTACCTGTACTATGAAGGCTATGGGAAAGGTGTATTGGGATTCGCAGAGAACCTACGCACCAACCAGGGCACTGAGATTACTTTGCAGATGGTACAGACCTACGCGGACGAGATCATTGAATCAGGCGATTACCAGCTGGTTTCGGAATTCCGAAACCTGTGGGGAGTGGCCAATGAGTTTAATCCGGAGTTCATATTCCAGGTGCGTTTCTCTGACCTCAGGGACTGGGGCGACTGGGGTGCAAGGAATTATTCCGAAGGCAACTGGGCCTCCATCATGTACGGCTTCAGGATACAGTCGGATGGCGTTTACGCCGAAGGCTGGAGCTTTGCCCCGGTGACCCGTAGCCTGGTGAACCTATACGCCGACAACGATACCCGCAAGGCTGCCAGCTTTGTACATGAAAGCGAGATCGGTTCGCTGACCGAAGGTTACCAGCATACCGGCTATGCCTTCAAGAAGTTCCATCCGACCATCGCCGATGATCCGGTTACTGCCAACCGCATGCTGAACCAGCCATTCGACCGCCCGGACCTTCGCCTGGCCGATGTGCTGCTGATGGCAGCCGAGCTGAACCTCAACACCAATGCGGGCAAGGCCAGGGAATACTTCAATGCCGTGCACAGGCGCGCCACCGGGCAGGACTTTACCGGTGACCTTAGCCTGGACGTGATCTTCAACGAGCGCCGCAAGGAGTTCGCTGGAGAAGGGCAACGCTATTTCGACATGCTGAGGCGTGGAATGGAATACACCGGCCAGCGCCTGGCTGAGATCGACATGGGCGGGGACTTTTCCATTAATTTCAACCCGGCCCGAAGAGGCCTGCTTCCCATCCCGCAAAGGGAGATCAACCTCAACCCCAACTTTCAGCAGTACGTTTATTAAACCTCAAATCGATAAACAATGAAACGATATATAATCCTGATAAGCCTGCTGGTTCTGATCCTGAAGGGATGTACCCCCTTCGAGGACGAGAAGCCATCACTGGGCCCTGCCCCGAAGGCAGAAGACCTGGCCATCATTGTCCAGCCCACAGACGACCCTTTCCGCTTCACCATCATCAACAATTCCAGCGTGACTGGCATTGCGAACTGGGACCTGGGCAATGGGCGGCGGACCAAAGGGGAAGAGGTGACCGGATACTATCCCGTGCCCGACACCTACACCATCACCCTGACCCTCTACGCCAACGGAGGTTCGGCTTCCACAACCTACAGCCTGACCACCACGGAGACCGATTACGCCTTGTTTGACGATCCCTTCTTTACTGTGCTTTCCGGCGGACCCGATGCGCTGGAGGGACGGACCTGGGTGATCGACAGCATGCGTACCGGGCACCTGGGCGTGGGACCCGGGGATGCCAACACCCCGATCTGGTGGGCTGCGTCCCCGATGGATAAATCCGGTCATTACATCTATGACAACGAATTCACCTTTAAGCTGGTGGGATTCAAATACGAGATCGACACCAAAGGCTTTACCCATGCCAGTTTATTGGGAGCAAGCGCAGGACAGGCTGCCGGTTATTACGGGGAAGCTATCTATGAAGACGCTTACGACAAGGACGTAGTGGTATACGACGAGCTTCGTGGCGACATGACCTGGATGGCAGAAAGGGAAGGGGACAAGTATTTCATAGTACTGGATCCTTCATCCGCCGTGCTGGCCTATGATGCCGGGGGCTCAAGAACCTACGAGGTCCTGGAGTGGAATCAGAACTTCCTGCATGTAAAGAACATAGACGCGGAAGGCAATTCCCGCTTCCATAAGCTGATACCCAAGGGCTATTCAGATCCTCAGATCACCTTTAGCTTGCAGCTGAGTGAAGGCTCCGGACCCAATGAGTATACGGCAACCCTGGTCAATGTGGACATCCCGGCAGGGAAGACCATCGGCTCGGTGACCTATGATTTCGGGGACGGTTCCGTTCCCATCACCGTATCAGATTACAACCAATCGGTGTCCCATGTGTATATGCGCCGCGGCAACTACCAGGTTTCCGTGTCCGTCGAATCCTCTGACGGCACGCTGGCAGCCAGCGCCGCAGCCAGTCCGGCGAACCACCACCCGGATTACGAACCATACCTGCTCGACATGATGGTGATCTACAACGATTTCGGCGAAACACAACTGGTTCCCATGGGATTTGACGAGGCGGGCGCTGTCGGTTACGTGGAGATCGTCGACAACCCGGATCCCAGCAGGTATCCCAACCGCAGCGCCACCGTGGCCCGCTACTTCAAGGAGAATTCCGAATGGGGCAATGCCGAAATGGTTCTGCCCAGCGGGTACCGCTTTGACCTGACCCAGAACACTACGTTCGAAATGAAGGTTTATGGGAAAGCCGGTGACCGGGTCCTGCTGAAACTGGAAAATACCGACATGGGAGGCAATGCCTGGCAGACCGCGACGCCTGATCGTGTTTATACCATTCAGGAGGACAACACCTGGGAGGTCGCGACCTACGAACTGGAAGGCGCCGTTCATGCGCAGCGTGTCCGGGATTATTACAATGTGATCCGCATCATGCTGAACCCGGGAGTTGGTTCCGGACAGCATGTGTTCCATTTTGACGACCTGGCCGGACCACATGTGGAGGGCCTGAAGTAATAAGCAGATTACTTCTGCTTTGTTTTGTTTTGTTTGGTTGATTGGTTAACGAGTGGAAACCGGGGCC
Source organism: Bacteroidales bacterium (assembly GCA_007132865.1). Next base: position 3,367 of record SLNU01000116.1, read on the forward strand.
TGCCCGGAGGGGCGCCCCGGTTTTTTTACCTGAAAAAATTGCCATGAAAAGACTCATTGCTGGATTGGCCCTTATTTTTTTGCTGATCCCGGGATGGACACAGGCACAGTCCTGCTATCATCTGGTCTGGGCCGAGGAATTCAACTACACGGGTCCGCCAAACCCCGCCAACTGGGGCTATGACATTGGCGCCGGCGGATGGGGGAACAATGAGGTCCAGAACTATACCAACTCCCTGAGCAACGCCTTTGTAGGGAACGGCAAATTAACCATCAAGGCAATCCGGACCGGCCCCAATACGTGGACATCGGCGCGGCTGGTTACCCGCCACAAACGGGATTTCCTGTACGGAAGAATCGAGGTGCGTGCAAAGCTTCCCGTAGGAAGGGGCACCTGGCCGGCCATATGGATGCTGCCGACGGATTGGGAATATGGGGGTTGGCCGGACAGCGGCGAAATCGACATCATGGAACATGTGGGCTATGATCCCGGTGTGGTGCACGGAACGGTGCACACCAAGGCATATAACCATATGATCGGCACCC
>SLNU01000295.1 GCA_007132865.1 Bacteroidales bacterium
CAAAGGCAGCAAGAAAGATCAGGGTTGTACTGGTCAGGATGAACAGAGTCAGCCGAAAGGCAAGCCGCTGTCGCCTACTTGGACGCTGGTCGCTGATCATGGAACGCCCTGAAGGGGAAAATACGGGTTATGGCCCCAGCCTCATAAAGTTCAGCGGCAACCATTTCATAGTCCTTCTCCTCCAGGCGTCCGAGAACGATGTCCGAGCCGGATGGCAGGATAATATCTTGCATGCGGGCCAGCATCCACCGCTGATGGACCCGGTTGGTGGGCAGATTGGCTGCCTGGACCCGATCCATGACCAAATCCAGGGCTTCATCCGGATGCTCGAATGCATACAGCCATCCCTCCAGGGAGGCCTGAACGAAATTACGGACCAGTTCCGGTTCACTTCGCAAAAAGGATTCCAGACAATAGATGCCGTCTTCGGGAAAATTGTGGCCGTAGTCCGTCAAGTGAAAGACGGTTAGTTCATTCTCATTGATCCCCGAATGAATGACTGTCAGGTATTCATTATACCACATGGCCGAAGCCGCATCCACCCCGTCCATGAGAAAGAGATTGAGGGTGTATCCCTGAGGGAGCACGTCGACATCAAGGTGATAGCGCCGAAAAAACGCCAGAGGCTGAGCCGAGAACTCCGGCCAGACGGAAACCCGCCTCCCGTCCAGGTCAATGGGAGACAGAATCCCGGAAGTTTTTTTCGCCACCAGCAGCAAGGCCGACCGCTGGACGATCTGGGCGACGTTCACCGCGGGCACGCCTTGAGAGCGGAGAATCAAGCCGCCGGAGAGGAAGAGGGAAGCGAATTCTGCCCCGCCCTCGATCAGGGCCTTGTCGGCCGGATTGTCCGGTCCGCCGCGAAGGATCTCCACATCCAAACCGCGACGGGCATAATAACCTTTTTCCTGAGCCACGTAATAGCCTGCGAACTGGGCCTGGGGGGCCCAATGCGGGATGAACCGGACCTGGCGAGGAGAAGATGCCTCGGCAAAGGCGAGGCTTGCCGGACCGCCGAGGCAGCACAACAGACCGGCCAATAAAGCAACGGCATGCAACGGCCTGATCAGCTTCGAGAACCTGACGTTGATGCGCATCCATTCCTGCATGCAAAACCACTCCCCATAGCATGAAAGGTCCTTGATGAAGTCAGCTGCATCTGAATGCACCGCGTTGGATCGGAAGACTCTTCGAAAGACTCTATAGGCAGAGACCTCTTGATTTTCCCTGAGCCCGGTGCAACAGGAGCATGTCCGTCAGGGTCAGGCAGACCATGGCCTTGAGCACTGGGACGATTCGGGGGATGGCGCAGATGTCGTGCCGCCCGCCGATGCGCAATTCCTGTTCCCGACCCTGGGAGTCGATGGTGCTCTGGGGCTTGGCTATGGAGGGGATGGGCTTGACCGCGGCCCGAATCAACAAAGGCTGACCTGAACTGATTCCACCAAGAATGCCTCCGGCATTGTTGGAAGCAAAACCCTGGGCCTGAATCGAATCGTTGTTCCGGCTGCCCAGCAGCCGGGCCGCCTGAAAGCCGGCTCCGATCTCCACCCCCTTGACCGCGCCCACGCCCATCAGGGCCGCGGCCAGCCGGGCGTCCAGCTTGTCCATCACGGGCTCCCCCAGACCGGCCGGAACCCCCGTGGCAAGGATTTCCACGACCCCCCCCAAGGTATCGCCCTGGCCGCGCACTTCTTTGATCCGCTCCTCCCAGGGCTCAACCAACTCCGGTCTGGCCGCGAAAAAAGGACGGTCCGGCACGCCTTTCAGATCCACGTCGACATGGGCCAGGGAGTCCATTCCAATCCCGCCCAGCTCCACGGTATAAGCCTTCACGGCCATGCCCTCGGCGGCCAGCACCTCCTGGGCAATGGCCCCACCGACAACCCGGCTGACCGTCTCCCGGCCGGACGAGCGGCCGCCGCCCCGATAGTCCCGGATGCCGTACTTGGCCTGGTAGGTATAGTCCGCGTGTCCGGGACGGTAGAGGTGTTCCAACGGGCCATAGTCCCGGGAGCGCTGGTCCTCGTTGGGGATGAAAAAGCCGATGGGCGTGCCCGTGGTCCTGCCCTGGAACAGACCGGACAGCAGCCGGACCCGGTCGGACTCCTTGCGGCTGGTGGAGGCTGGTCCCTGGCCGGGCTTGCGGCGATCCAGCTCCCGCTGAATCACGTCCTCGTCCAGGACGACGCCCGCCGGACACCCATCCACCACGCCGCCCAGGCCTGGACCGTGGGACTCCCCGAAGGTGGTCAGCCGAAAAATGCGCCCAAAGGTGTTCCCGCTCATGCTGCCTCCTCGACGGCATCAACCGGCCCGGCGGACCGCTGCGTGGACTGACTTCCACGACAAAGCAGCGGTCGCCCCTCCTGGATTTTGTATTCCGGCACGATCCGGGCCAGAATTTTCTTGATCGCCGCGGCGTCGTGCCGCTTGGCCGCGGCCTGGAGCCTGTCCAGCAATTCGGACAACCCGTTCAGCCGCTGATTCCAGGCTTCTTCCTGATCCTTTCGGGCATCCTCGCACAGAACCATGATTTTTTCATGGCTGGTGCTGTCCACGCCCTCGCTTTCCGTGATCAACTCCTCGAAGAGCTTCTCGCCTTCCCGCGGACCGGTTATCACGATGGGGATGTCCACGTCCGGTTCCTTGCCGGACAAGCGGATCAAGTCCCGGGCCATGTCCAGGATGCGCACCGGCGTGCCCATGTCCAGGACGAAAATTTCTCCCCCTCTGCCCAGGGTCGCGCTTTGCAGGATCAATTGCACGGATTCGGGTATCGTCATGAAATAGCGGATCATCTCAGGATGGGTCACGGTTACCGGGCCGCCCAGCTCGATCTGACGGCGAAACAGGGGAATCACGGAACCGGACGATCCGACCACGTTTCCAAAGCGCACGGCCATGAACCGGGTCCGCCCGTTCTGGATGGCCCGCAGGAGCAACTCGGCCACCCGCTTGCTGGCCCCCATCACGTTGGTCGGCCGGACCGCCTTGTCCGTTGAAACCAGCACGAAACGCTGTACCCCGTGGGCCAGGGACTTTTCCATGACCACCTTGCTGCCGATGATATTCGTCCAGACCGCCTGCCAGGGATTGTTCTCCAGCATGGGCACATGCTTGTAGGCCGCGGCATGGAAAACCACCTCTGGGGCGTATGTGGCGAAGACGTCTTCCACCAACTCCTCATCCTGGACCTGACCCAACACCGGCACATAATTCGTGAACCGGTGCTCGTGCTCCAGTTCCATCTGAATGGCGTAAAGATTGGTCTCTCCGGAGTCCAGGAGAATCAGCCGGGCTGGAGCGTAGCGAATGATCTGCCGGCAAAGCTCCGAGCCGATGGAGCCGCCGCAACCAGTGACCAGGACGGTCTTGCCGGCCAGAATCGACCGGATTCCCTCATCGTCCAGGTTGACCGCCGGTCGGCCCAGCAGATCCTGGAAATTGACCTCCCGCAGGGAGCGCACGCTGACCTTGCCGTCGATAATCTCCCCGATCACCGGCAATGTCTTGAAGGGGATGCCCACCTGCTTGCACAGCTCGACGATGGAGCGCATCCGGGTGCCGCTGACCGAAGGTAGGGCGATGAACAGCTCATCCGGGCGGACCTTCTCGGCGATATAAGGCAGCATGGAGATTTCCTCCAACACCGGAACACCGTGCAGGGTCCGTCCGCGCTTGCCCGGGTCGTCGTCCAGAAATCCCACCACGTGATGATCCAGGTCGGGATTTTCCAGGATCTCCCGCAATATCTTCTCTCCGGCGTCCCCGGCACCGAGAATCAGGACCCGCTTGCCCTTGGGCGTACGCCGCAGGGGAACGCACCAGGGAAAATTGCGAATGCTGCCCTGCATGGTGTAACCGGACCGGATCACCATCCGCAACCCTCCGGCAAAAAGCATGG
>SLNU01000168.1 GCA_007132865.1 Bacteroidales bacterium
AAAATAGTTATAAACATGGGTATTAGCGTGTCGCCCGCGCCACGCAAAAGGCCGTGGTTGGCAAACATTGCCGAAAAGAAAATGTAAAAGCTGCTTACGATAACCAAGTACTCGTAACCGGCCTCTATCACAAGTGGGTCGTTAGTAAACAATCCCATTAGCTGCCTACCAAAAAACCAGGCAATTAATGAAATGGTAACGGAATAGACCGAGGTCATCATCAAAGTACTTCGAAAACCTTGTTTGATTCGCTCGGGCTTGTTTGCCCCGATGTTTTGCCCCACGAATACCGAAAGTGCCGCACTGAAGCTCATAGCCGGAAGGGCTGCGAAACTGTCAATGCGTCCGGCAATTGAATAGCCGGCAATAGTTATGGTTCCGAAGTTGTTAACGATTTTCAACACGGCCATCATTCCCAGTGCGACTGCGGTATGCTGAATGCCCGAAGGTAGCCCAATGCGCACACTCTTCAAGAATATTGCCTTGTCGAAAACCAAGCCGGTGTGCGATAATCGTATTAGCTTATGATATCTGTTGAGATATATTACGCAAAGACCAAATGCAACGGCTTGCGAAACTACCGTGGCAATGGCAACCCCTGCGATTCCCCAGTGAAACACCAGTACAAAAAGCAGGTCCAGACCTATGTTTAGGAGAGTTGCAATAATCAGGAAATACAGTGGAGTTTTGGAGTCGCCCAGACCACGAAGAACCGACCCTATACCATTGTAGCCAAACATGAAAACCAAACCAATGGCATAAACATTGAAGTAAAGTGTTGCCCCTTCAACCAAGTTCTCGGGCAGGTCGAGAAGCTTCCAAATTGGTTCGATGAATAGCAACCCCAAAATAGTTAAAACCAAAGAGCCAAAAAACAGAAAAATGGTGGCCGTATCGATGGCGCGCTTCACATTTTTGTAATCCTTGGCACCAAAGTACTGTGAAATAACAACCGTTATGCCAGTGGTAATGCCAATTACCAAACTCACCAACACAAATATTACCGGAAAAGAAGCGCCTGCGGCTGCAACAGCCTCGGTACCAATGAACTTTCCCAGTATTATTGTATCAACAATGTTGTACAACTGTTGGAACCCGTGCCCGATAAGCATAGGAACGGTAAAAACAAGTATCTGCTTTGCAGGCGAACCAACACTAAGGTCTTTCATCAATCAAATAATTCTATAACCAACCTAACAGCAATCTTTGCAAATTGTTGCCAAAAGTACGATTCTTATATGAAAGGAAAAATTATATATCAGTAGGCGGTAGGCAGTAGGCAGTGGGCGGTAAGCCGTAGGCGGCAAGAATGAGAGAACGATAGAACGGAAGAAGTAGGCGGTAGGCAGAAAGCAGAAAGCAGTAAGCAGTAGGCGGCAAGAACGAGAGAATGAAAGAAGTAGGCAGTAGGCGTTAGGCGGCAGGCAGATAAAAAGATAACCTATTGAAAGTAGAGAACACAGGTATTCGAAGAGTTTGGTTTAAAAGATCCGTTTTATCAGCGTTGGCCAAATGCCATCCGTGTCATCAGCGTTCCAATTATTAAAATTAGAAGTTAGAAATTAGAAATCAGTAAGCAGTAAGCGGTAAGCAGTAGGCGGTATGATAGGACAGTAAGCGGAAGGCAGAAAAAAGTTGTAAGTTGAAAGCTGTTACACAGAGTTGCTCAGAGGAGAGCCAAGAGTTTCACGGAGGGGAAAACTCTGAGTTACTCTTTAATAACTCTGTGAAACCCTGTGAAACAAAAAATTGAACCAAGAAATCAAATTTCATAAGAAATGGCAATCAATAACAAAAAATACCAATTCCCCTCAACTTCATAAACTTTTCCCATAAAAATTATCAATTGCGTAAAAAGCATTAAATTTGCTGCAATAGTGGCACGTATCCAACCAAACCAACTTCAGTATGGACATATCTGTTGTAATTCCGCTGCTCAACGAAAAGGAATCGCTGGCCGAGCTAACATCACTCATTGATGGGGTGATGGCAGAAAATGGTTTTTCGTACGAGATATTGCTCGTTGACGATGGCAGCACCGATGGTTCGTGGCAAGAAATAGAATCCCTTTCGGGGAAAAACCCGCGCATCAAGGGGTTCAAGTTCAGGCGCAATTACGGCAAGTCCGCAGCTCTAGACCTTGGCTTTCGGAAGGCTGCTGGGAATGTAGTCATTACAATGGATGCCGACCTTCAAGACAATCCAAACGAAATACCAGAGCTTTACAGAATGGTTTCTGAAGAGGGATTCGACCTTGTTAGTGGCTGGAAAAAGAAAAGATACGACCCGATAACCAAAACCATCCCAACAAAGTTTTACAACTGGGCTACAAGAAGGCTGACGGGCATTAAGTTGCACGATTTCAATTGCGGACTAAAGGCATACAAAAACGAGGTGGTCAAGTCAATCGAAGTGCAGGGCGAAATGCACCGTTACATTCCGGTAATGGCCAAGTGGGCTGGTTTCACTCGCATCGGCGAAAAGGTTGTGAAACACCAAAAGCGCAAGCACGGCCGCACAAAGTTCGGTATGGAACGCTTCATCAACGGGTTTCTCGATTTGCTTTCAATAACATTCGTGAGCAAGTTTGGTCGCAGGCCAATGCACCTTTTCGGGATGCTCGGCACATTGTTGTTCTTCATAGGATTTATTATTGCAGCCTACCTTGCCTACGGACGCATATTCCAAGAAGCATACAGAATGACCGAACGTCCACTTTTTTACTTCGGATTGTTGGCAATGATTCTTGGAACACAATTGTTCCTTGCAGGTTTCCTCGGTGAGTTGATATCAAGAAATCCAGCTTCGAAAAGCCAGTATCAAGTGGAAAAAACCACAAACCAGCCGTGAAAAAAGTTGTGATATTGGGTTCGGTCTACCCCCTTCGCGGAGGAGGAATTGCCACCTTTAACGAAAGGCTGGCAAAGGCATTTATGGATGAGGGCTACGATGTTACCATTTATTCATTTTCGCTGCAATACCCAAAGTTGTTATTTCCTGGCAAGACCCAAATCTCCACCGAAGAACCACCTGAGGGCCTTGATATTAGGGTTAAAGTTAACAGCATTAACCCTTTCAACTGGTGGAAGGTAGGCCGTGAGTTAAAAAAGCTCAAGCCCGATTTAATTGTTGTAAGGTACTGGATTCCATTCATGGCTCCTTGCCTCGGTACCATTGCTGCAATAGCTCGTAAAAACAAGCAAACCCGAGTGGTTGCTATTGCCGATAACGTGATTCCGCACGAAAAAAGGCCTTTCGACAAGGCACTTACCCGATACTTCGTAAAGCGTATGGATGGGTTCGTAACAATGTCTGAATCGGTTAAAACCGATTTGAAAGGTTTTGGGATACCAGATCAAAAAATTGAAACCTGCCCTCATCCGCTATACGATAACCTTGGCGACCTAATTCCTAGAAATGAAGCCAGGAAAACCTTGAACCTTGACCAAAAAAGTAAGGTTATTTTGTTTTTCGGATTCATACGCGATTACAAGGGTCTTGACTTGTTGCTGAAGGCAATGGCAAGCCCAGATGTAAGAAAACTTGAACTTATATTGTTGGTGGCCGGCGAGTTTTATTGCAATCCCAAACCATATTATGATATGGTTGACCAACTTGGCCTGAACCAAAACGTGATTTGGCACGATAATTTCATACCAAACAAGGAGGTTGCAACGTTTTTCAGCGCGGCTAATTTGGTAGTGCAGCCATATAAAAATGCAACCCAAAGCGGAGTTACACAGCTTGCCTACCATTTTAACAAGCCTATGGTTGTTACAAAGGTTGGTGCCCTACCAGAAATGGTTTCACACCAAAAAGGAGGATATGTAGTTGATCCAGAACCCGAAGAGATTGCAAAGGCCATAAAAAATTTCTTTGCAGAAGAAAAAGAGGCTTCATTCGT
>SLNU01000322.1 GCA_007132865.1 Bacteroidales bacterium
CGGTCTCTGAGCTTCTGACGAAGCTCTTGGATTTCGTCTTCTGACATGTTTAGTGTGTTCTGCGGTTCGTTAGCGTCAACTTCGTCTCCAACATCCGACTTGTCCTCATGATTACTAACATTATCCACAGTGTTATAAACCTGATTGCTATCTGATGCTTCCTGGCCGAAATAGTCTGATAACTTCTGCCACATTTCATGAAGCATATTTTGCTCCGTCATGGGCTCATCATCGTAATCGAACTGGTCAGGATTCAGACCTAACGCTTCGACCTGGATAGGCTCAATCGACGCAGATGCCGACGCGCCACGGTCCAGTAGTGTAATCCTCGGAACCGCGAGAATTTCCTCGACACGGTGTGCGCCAATCTCTGGGTCCTCTTCTCCGAGGACACGGAACATGTCAGCAGAAACGTCAAGAAGGCCAAGCTCGACGCGCTCGGCTATCTCATCACTGACAATTTCCGTGAATCCGACAGGTCCGACACCATCCTCGTATTCCCAACTCTCGACACGTCCCAGCTTATTCTCCGGTGGAACATGCTCGTCCAGTGGGAAGTGGGGGTCCGTACCTCCACGACCTTTGATGATTTCAGCCCCATCAAATGCACCTGCTTCGACGGCTCGACGTAATGTCTCACGGTCCCAGAAGGTAGGCGTACCAGAGTCACCTTCGGTGATGTCGCCCTCTCCGATAGGGACAATGCGAATCTCCGTGGCAAGCCTCTCTTCATCCTCCGATTCTGACACTGCGCCAAAACCTTCGTTCAGTACCTCCCGATTGTCGTGTGTCATACTGTCGTCAGTTTATTACCTCGGGCAATACATAACTCTTCAGTCTATAAAGTACGCCTGGCAGGCGTTAACATGCATCGACAGTTCGGATGAATTGGTGGTTGATGACGTGCCGGAACATTGTCAATTGGGAAGATGGCGCCGTCCCTATCCTGACACTCAGGACACACTAACTCGTCGCCTGCTGTCACGAATTCGGAACTCGGGGTCTCATCGACCACCATTTCCACGTCGATGCCTACACCATCAATGCCAACTTCCTGATACCTGTTCAATGCAGCATCGTTGATAGTTTGGACGGACTTGGCCTGTGATATCAGTGTGGTGCGATTTTTACCTGTCTTGTCCACTCTGTTCTTAGCGGCCATAATCAACGTAGGCGGCGGGGGTATTGTCCCGTCATCGGCTCCCAATTCCCGCAGGGTTAGACCTGTAAGGGCGGCGATGGCTGCAACGTCTCCACGAGTAGCGAACTGATAGATATCAGACGTTTCATCCAGGACATCCTGCTTCGCAGATTCCAGGTCGGTGTATATCTCAATCCACTCCTCTTCCAAAGCATCGCCGTGAATCCCAGGATTGAACCGCTGCTGTCTAACGATTTCCTCGGGTGTCGGAGGATTGCTGAAGTCGAAACCCTCCTGCCTCAATCTTTTGTCGGCTTCCTTCATCCCATGGATATAGAAATCCTGGACATACGGTCCAGTGTAGTGTGAGCCTCTCCTGACATGTCGAAGGGGCATAGGCTCCAGGACTTCCTCTTCGAGAACCATGTTATACCACTCGTAGAAATCTGCTGATTGCCTTCCTCCGCTAATGTTTTCGTTGGTAGGGTCAAGAGACTCATCGTTCTCCAGACGCGCTTCAATACGCCTCTCTACCCTGTCCCAGCGCCTGTCAAACTCCCGAGTAAACCGGTCTCGTTTAGTCGCGGAGTTGGTGGGGTCCGTTGACATCAGCGAAGTGTCGCGGATATGAGTTCTGACGTAACCTCTACGTCGGTGTTAGCGTGCTCAATCTGAAGGTAGTAATCCGATGTTATGTTATCGAAGCCTGTCAGATTATATGTGTCTGTCCCATCCGACAATGCCACTAATTGCGTGTTGTCTCCGTTACCTGTCTCCTGTACGACAGTCACATCTATTGACGAATCGGCACGGATGACCGCTTCGGCTTCTAACTCCGTAGCTGCTCCTTCGCGTTGCACTTTCGCGGTATGTAGGAACCCAGACGCACCAGTATCGTACCACCTGCTGATTTGAGTAGTTGTCGGATATCCATCATAGAAGAACGGGTCTGCAACTCGACCGTCATGTTCGGTATCACTACCCGGATGACGATTCAATAGACTCATACCTGTCAACTCATCAATCCACGTAGTCCCCCCACTGTAATTGACACTGTAATCTGAAACGCCGTCGACAAATATCTCCAGATTCTCCGCAGTCACGTCATGTCGGAGGACCACATGATACCAAGTATTCGTGCTTAGTACCTGACCATTCCCCGGAGTTTTGCCCACGGAATAGATTTTAATATTGGCATCATCAGCGCCAAACGATATGGACTCAGACCTGTCAGGAGTCAGGTCATCAAAGCCAAATGCACTCTGGAGGCTATGTGTCAAATTGAACCAGTATACCCAACACCCGATGGCCCAGTCAGATTTCAAATCGGCGACAGGTAACTCATTCACCACTAAATGTCCCGACCTCGCAGAACTAACGCCAGTAGTACTGTGGAGGCCCGGCGCGTCGAAGTCGTATAACTGTGTATCGTTGTAACTGGATTGCATTTCCCAATCCGCTGTCGTGGAATTTTCATTAGACAGCGGCGGGGTGGACTCATTTAATGACCAGTACCAGACAAATGGCTCATCGTTGATATCATACCCCTGACGGAGAGTGTCCGCGTTAAGTGTCGGATATGCCTGAGATAGAATCCTCTCACGAGTCTGAGCAGCCTGCCAATCCGTCTGTGTCTCCCACGTTATCGCGGTAATGCCCTCGACAGGGATATCATCATGGGTCAGATAATCGACATACGTAGGGTTGGTCGCATCCGTATCTCGCCCGCTAATCCAACCCCACGAACCAAGTCCGACATGTGCGTCGGTGGCACGTAATTCACCGGACCCCATCGACGTGTCAGTACTGTCGAATACTTCTATATCGAAGACCGCTTCGTTCGCCGTCGTGTCGTGGGTATAATCGACTCGTACCCGATAGGTATCTCCGACTGTCAATGGCGTGATGGCAAAGTTCGGATTATCGACAAGACTGCCGTTCACCCACGACCGAAGGTTCACGTGGTCGTCACGCCAGGATACATGGATGTGATACGAGTCGTCGAGGGGGCTGCTGGCATCCAACGTCTCGAACATCATACCCGGATGAACAGTTGAGACATTTCCCTGGACGAGGAATTCATATCTGTGGTCCAGAGGTGTGTCGGTCTGACCTGTCACTTTGGTGGGTCTTATATTCTGAGCATCAAACCTACCAGATTGCTGACCCTCCAGTGCGACCGTCTCTTCGAGGTGCATGAAGCCCATATGATTAGGCGGGGCATCGTATGCAGTCCGCATGTTCTCACTGCTCGTGTAGTCTTCGAAATCTTCGATGACTGGCGAGGGCGCGGGTTCATCTGATGTCCATACCACGACACCATTCGGGTCTCGGACTTCTACGATGGTTCGATTATCTGGGTCAATAATGCTCGCCGGTTGTGTCCCATCAGGAAGTTCAATAGGCATGTATCAGGCCTCCGGGATGAACTCGTAAACATCCCCGTCGATTGTTATTTCGTAATTCCCGTCTATGTTTGTCCCACTCGTGACACCCACCTGTGTATTAGTTACACTGTGCGGGTTCGACGTGTCGCCCGTATGGCTTGTCAGGGCTGTCTCAGTGGCGTAGTTCTCTGTGTGAGCAGCATTATCGTGAGCGTCTGGCGGACGAGAATCCCCCGTCTGGTCTAGTGTTGCATCGCTGACCTTAGTGTTAAGGTCCGCTAACGTAGAAGCTGAGTGTGCGGTCCCACCGATAGCATGCTCGGCCGGACTGTGCAAGTCAGCTCCTGAAAGGTTGGCATGTTGCTGTGAATTGGCAAGGTCCACAGTCTCGTCGTTAACTGTCACATATGTTGCATCAGCAGTCGCCCCCTCTTCCGCCGTCGCGTCTACATTCACAACCGCAGTCTCGCCATCCTGCGTCACTGTCACCGTAGCATCACCCGAATCGGTGAAGTTTATTTCCTTCGCGTCTGACACCACAGTGACACCACCATCAGAGACATCCACTAAATCAGACTGGACCGCTATCTCCAACGAAATCCAATTTGTCCCATCACCGATGTAAATATCGGCAGTGTCAGTGGCCAGGAACTTCGCGTTATCCCGAGGCGTGTAGTTATCCCTGTTGGCATTCAAATCCCGGTATTCAACGTCGACCTCCAATGCGTCGAACACCTCAGCGAGCTTACCGTTGAACTCCGCTATCCCGGTGGTCGGGTCGTTGTACCTGTCGGACATTTAGGAGTTCACCACTGTGAGTCGCCCAGCGAACACCGTGACCAAGTTTCCATCCTGGTCTTCAATATCAAGTCGGTGATGGAAATCGTGCGTATCCCGCTCGTCCTCGGGAAGACTCTCCCAACTGATATGTCCAGCCGTGTCCCCCGTTTCGACGTATACCGTCAACTGTCCATCCCCAGGAGAATTGAATTCAATTTCCACCTCGTCAATGTTCTCTTCTCCTGTCTTGGTGACAAGAGCATTTATGTCATCGTCCGATGGCGTTTCCTTAATCACGTATGTCGCCTTGGCTGCGAACAGTTCTTTTATGGCGCCGTCTGTGTCTTCGACCGTTACAGGGATAGCGTATGCATTGCCTTCGTGGTGGTCACGAAGATGGAATACTCGGTGTGTCATATGACAGACTACTCGTCCCTGTAAACAATAAACTCACCCTTAGCATCGGGGGTTCTGTATGCGAATCTACCGAGGACCCTGGGCAACATGTAAGCGAACTCGCCGGTTGCCGGATGCTCATACACAAATAAACCGACCTCGGGCGGTAGCTCATAGCGATGTACTCCTCTCGTGATGTATATGTTCCTGGCGACTATACCCTCCATCCCGCCGAAAGAGGAGCCACCGAAAGCGAATTCACCGAAGCGTGACAGGTCTGTTTCTGCTGACATTTTAATCCTCGATGGTTGTAGAGTCGACTAACGACACGAACTTCTCGCCGTCCCACATTGCTGGTCCTTCTGTGTTACCACCCGCCCCGTTGTGGTATTCCATCACACCCTCTTCATCCTCCCCTACCTTCAGAGTCCTGACATCCCGAGGTCCGAATTTTGACTCTGCTGGCCTCCAATCACTGTGACGTGTCACTTCGTTGGTGGACTCGTTAATTGTCGCAATGTGGAGACGTGGAGAGGGTGGTGGAGTTATGTTCTCTCCCAGATGATATTCAACATGATTGGCTTCTGCCAGGTCCACGGCCAACCATAAGTCGTTGTCCACGTTAGCATCCAGTGACAGATTACTGACGGATGGAACGGACACGGGAAACGCAGCCGGTCCTCGCCACTCCCGGTCGAAGTCGTCGCGGGGATTTGTCTGGACAAATACAGTACCCGTATACTCCAGGAGGGCCACCCCTCTATTGACGCCGATTACTCCAGTTCCCGTGACAATTTCGAGACCGTGGTGGACAAAGCTTCCTTCCCACTGTGAACCCGCGAATAACCCCGCTGAAACGGGGTCGGCGAAAGGTACCGTCGCACCTGTCCCTTCATCTTGAAACGCTACTGTCTGGTCCTCGTTGAATACATGAGTTGTTGGCATGTTCCTTCCTTACCTTTGATATACCTAAGCGTTAGTGGCTACGACGCAGTGATTTCCCAGTCCGCTTCGAGAACGCCAGTTCTCTCATCGTTGACATCATAGAACCTGACAATGACGAAGAACGTCTGCTCCCCAACTCTGATACCCTCGTCGGACAGTACGCCATCTGTGTCTCCCGTCCTGATAAAGAAGGTTACTTCGCCCTGTCCGGGGTCGACCATCTCAGCATCATCGGGAACGTCTGTCGACTTATTGACAACGGCCTCTTCATCCGTATCAGTTCGGTTATTTTTGACCAGAAGTTCGGCTCTTCCATCGGTGATATCCAGAGGCGTCTCGCCGTCACTGTCGAATATCTGAACAATTATATCCAGTGCGTCTCCTTCGTAATACGGTCCGTGGTCCGCCGGTGTTATTGATTCATGTGCCATGTCATTCCTCTCTGACTATCATGCCAGTCAACCTGTCAGATACTAAAGTCCACTGGGCATCCATGTCTTCGGTTGTGGTAGTGTATGAGCCCTCCAAACGGATAGTCTCGACGGTGAATACGCCCTCCAAATCCACAGCAGGTTGATACACTCCTTCCATTTGAGAGCTATGTACGGAGTACATAGCGCTCAACTTCTCAGTCTCAGAAATCGCGATTCCATGGATTCTGACAGATTGAATTACCCCTGCTTCCACGAACTCCGGTTCCAGGGCATCCAGCGTCAGGGTCGAAGTTGGAGGCGAGAGGAATATCTGATGCTGCGTAGACACGTCAGGCAACGGGGCCATAGTGGTTGCCGTGGCCACCGCCGGAGACACGGTATGCATTATTTGGGTGCTGACAGTTGATGTGGGCGCGTCGAGCATCTGAGTAGTGGTAGGTACTGCAACAGACACGGATAAGCCCACGCCAACCGTGGGCGCCTCTGACGCAATCGTGAGGGTCGAAGGGGGCGGCGACACCATCACATCGACCTGCTGTTCTGCGGAGACTACTGGCTCGATACCGGAAAGTGTCATGCCAGCCGCAGTTGGCTGGACCGAAACATCTCCTACTGTCTCGGTTACGACATTTGGAGACACGGCACTCAATGTAGACGTAGAAGTCGCAGGCTGGACGGTGACAGTTTTCTGAGTTAATATGTCAGGAGTCGGGGATGCCATCGCAGAAGTAGCAACACCGGGCTCCGTAGTGACAAACTTCTGAGTGGAAACGGTCGGTATCGCTGCTTCTGATGTCAAAGAAGACGCAGAAGGCTGGATAGTAGCATCCCCCTCCTGTGCAATGACCGGCTGATGGGCAACTAAATCCATAGACGCGACGCCCGGTTCGAGTGAGACGTTCCGGTCAGTCGCTATCGTAGGAGAATCTGCTTGTAGTGCGACACTACTGACACCGGGCTGAATCGTTGTCTGGACCGCAGTACTGATACCGGGGCTCGGACCCTGTAATGTCAGGGAAGCCGAAGGCGATTGCAGCTCGACGTTGCTCGTGACTACAACGTTTGGCGCCTCTGCGTCAACTGACAGGCCCGTGACGGGCGTTTGTATCGAGGCATTGGTGATTGTCAGTACTTCAGGAGAAGACGCCTGGAGAGCAACTGAGGCGGTATCAGCCTGTATTGATACAGACGTGCCGGTAGATACCTCGGGAACTGGTGCAGATATGACACTTGTAGCAGTGCCTGTCTCGATGATGACCCCCGCTTCGACGGTTAGAACGGGCGGTCCGGCATCCAATGTAAATGTTGAGACAGGTGCATCGACGGCCGTGGATACCGTAGTATCGACCTGTGGGACAGGGGACTCTAATGCCAGAGTTGATACAGGAGACGCAATGCTGGTATTGACAGCAGCTTGAACAGACGGTGATTGTGCATCTGTTGTCAGAGTCGATACAGGAGGAGACAGCGAAATATTCTGCGTTGAGTCAACCGTAGGAGAAGCTGTCTGCAATGACAGAGTGCTGGCATTTGGAACTGATACCAGAACATCGGTCGAAGGGGTCTCAGCGACTTCTGTCACTGCAGGCTCAGATTCGACTACCGACCCACCACCACCTGTTTTCGCTGTTGTTACAGCATACCAAATAGAGTCCTCATTTGCCGCCTCGGTGTCAGTGTAACTCGTCGTGTCAGGAAGTAGTGAATCGAGGAGAGTGTAGTCGTCGGGGAATACCGGCGTGGTCGTGCCTGTGGGGTCGGACTCGGCGTAGACCCGGTATTCGTCCTCGTCGGTCGCGTTGTCCGTCCAGGTGAGCGAGACGGACTTCTCGCCCCGAGCGACGACTTCGCCGACGCTATAGACCTGGACCGTCTGATACTCGGAGTACGACCAATTCTCGGTGGTCGTCAGGACCTGGATGGTCCACTCGCCGGTTAACTCCGAAACATCGAGGAGGTCCTCTTGCCGTTCGTGCGAGGCGCTGTTTACAATCGAGTGCTCGGGAGGGGAAAACGACGCAGTTTCCGTAGCGCCAAAATATGCATGAAACGGCGACGATGTCTGCTGATGCGCCCACTCGATAGGAATAATATCTACGTCCGTGAGGTCGACCTGTTCTGTCGTCGCGATATAGACCTCCCCCGACCTGTTCCCAAGTTCGACGTGGTCGGGGTTCCAGTCGATGTATTGCTCGTTGGAGTTACTCTGACCACCTGACCAATTCTCCTCCCCCTCACCTTCGTTGTAGAGTGGCCAGGGCATTAGACGAACTCTCCTGTCAAGTTAGTAGGAGATGCAGGCGATTCTGGTTCTGTCCAGAACGTGACAACATCGCCTTGGCTCGTATCCGCCCCATTGTCCCTATCACCATGAGCCCGGTATTCATATTCCGTATCCTCTGACAGATTGATAAGTGTCTCGTCGAAAGCATGACTCCCGGTATCTGTAAATGTCTGCGCCGTGGTGGAATTGGGGAAGCCCGTACCCACCTCACCCCACTCGAACCATACATCCACCGTAGAATCTTGCCAGTCAAGCTGCCCATTTAAAGTGGCCGTATCCGTCCCGAGCGCCGTCGGTTCAAGTGTCGTAACATCAACAAATACATCGAGAACTGCTTCCCACGTGATATATCGCGGCTCGACCGTCCGCCGGGCGGCAGGCTTCCCGCCGGACCGCTGGCCTTCGATACGGAATTCAACGTCATTTGAATTTGTTATGTCAACATCCTCGAAGGTGCGTGTATACTCCTCACCAGTATCCGCAGTTATCGTCTCAACCGCGCCGAGTTGCGCTACTTGCGCCCCGTTCTCGTAGAGATAAAACGTCACATCCGGGTCGTTGCCCGCGTCCGACGATTTTCTGACACCAAACCGGACTGTCTGCGTGCCCGATAGGTCGGCGCCAGGGTCATCCATCCCGACACGTAAATCCGTATCAAGGTCGTCGTCTGCGGTTTCGTACCCCGTGGCGAAGTCCTCGTCACGCAGGTCATTCACATTACCTGACAGGTTCGAGACTGCCAATTCCGCATTGGGAAACAGATTTGTCATTCTTCAGGAGGCTCCGACGCTTCTGCGGTTTCGTATACGGTCCTATACTCCTCTTCCCCGGCCCATTTCCCACGTTTGAGAACTGCGCCAGTGTAACGTTCCTGAATCTCTTCAGGTTCATCATTGCTCGCACCATACAAGTCACTATCGGGGATGTGGAAGTACCAGTCGAAGCCAGCGCGGATACGTCGATGAACGTGGATATCGCCGTCCAGACTTTCCTGTTCCGTATAAATCACAACTACGAGCAGTCCGTCATCTGGCAAATCAGTCCACTCGTCCTCCTCGCTGTTGAAGGTTGGCCCGCCTACATAGTAGGCTCGCCAGTCTGTCATTCCTCTGCTATTTCGATAAATGCCAGAGGATTGCCATCGGGGTCGTCCAGACGAACAGACTCTCCATGCACCATATTATGTTCCTTCCACTCTCCGTTTGAGAAGAACGTGACAGTAGCAGGGTAGCTCCGCTCCTCACTCTCAACTGTCGTCTCTGCGACAGGTACGTCGATGGATACGTCCTTACTCATGATTAGTTGGCGGTCGCAGTGAATATCCCATCGGCGTGCCACGACACCTCAAACGTCCCGTTCTCCGAAGACTGTTCACCCTCGAAATCAACCAGTGTCAGTAGACTGCCAGAAGTTGCTTCGTACACGACAGCATATCCGGCACTGATTGTTGAATCCGTCCAGGCCACGTCGTCTCCGTCGAAGGTGGTGACGAGCGAAGTTTCTGTCAGTGTTTTGGTCGTAACTTCCTCGCCGCCCGCTGTATATCCAGTCCCAGACACTTCATCTACTGAAACGTCGGCGAATACTTCATGGGCAGACAGGTCAGGTGTGTGTGTTACGTCGAGCAGTGCGACATTAATCGTGGTAGTGGCGTCACCGAGGTCGTTTATGATACCGGCAAACGCCCTTCTCGCAGCATTTCCGTAGGTATTGTGAAGTACCATTAAGCAAACCTATCAGTCTGAGTCTATTAACCCTAATGCCTCTGCTGCCTGCTCCACGTCCTCATCCTCTTCATCCACGTCCCTCGTCACGTCATCGAGATTACCATACTCCTCTTCGAACTTCTCCCTGTCCATACCCGCAGCGAAGTAGGGCAGGGCGGACGGGAAGTCCAGTGCGGCATCGGAGTTAGCGAACTCGTTGAAGGCCCGCATGAATGTCAGGAAGTCATCAGCATTAAAGCTGTCACGCTCCAGCGGGTTCTCAGAGGCCGGTTGCCTGATTCTGAAGTCGACCTCACCGTCATATCCATCAGCCAACTCATCAGCCTTCTGACGGAATAGGGGGTTGCCCACTATTGATTCGATAAAGCGACGCTCCTTATCGACCCACATCTGGTCCTTCTCGGACTGCGGTTCAACGACGAACTGGTTAATGTGCTCCTCGTAAGCAATCTTGAACTTACTGACAGGAAGCATAGAGAAGATTGCTTCAACATCGTCCTGTATAGCGTCCTTGATATCCGCCACATTACCCTCTACGACGGTGACCTCCACTACATTAGGGACGAAGTCCACCCGACTGGCGAAGCCGTCAGAACGCCTCTCAGTGTCCATCTCCCATGTTGACACTTCTCCCGCCTCGTGGGAATCTGCGAATTCCTCCGCCTGCTCCTGTGACCAAGTATCCGATGAGTAAATCCGGTGAGGATGTCCCGCCAATCTGATAGCTGCGTTCCTGTCAGCGAGCTTCTCCTTTAACCCCGTGATAGTATCTTCGAGGGCAGGCCAAATCGTGCGACCCCACGGGCTCCCCTCTTCAGGGTCGTATACCACTTTGATGATATCGTCAGCAGCGAAGTTAATCGGGTCCAACTTATCATGTCGGGAGAGCGACCTATCCACCTCATCATCGTATTGGACATAACCGGCTGGCGTACCGTCTTCCGTCACCGGATGGCCCTGTCCCACATCATCCCCCGGCTGGACGACGATGTTCTGATTTCTCCGTAGTCTGATAGTAATTGTCGTCGGGTCCAGCATTTGGATAGCTGTCAGGCTATCGGGCTCGTCAGTGGTACCAATCTTTTCGAGAAACACCGCAGGCTTGACACGTCGAAGCGAGGGGATTTGCGAGAGGATGTGTATGATATCGTGGCCTGGCTCTCCGGCGAAGATAGCACAATTCTCGCCCCAGATTTCCAATGCTCTTGTCATTTCCTCGTCAACGTCTCCATCAATCCGGGCTTCAACGTCCCAACCAGGTTCGACGACGTTCTCGTCAAATATCTTAAGTGCGGCCTGAACGAAGGGGAATTCCAAGTAGTAGTCCCGGAAGTTCTCCCATGCATCCTCCGGTGGCGGTGACAGGTCAGTATCCGATAGCGTGTCACGACGACCCATAAGACCCCGCGCTCCTCTACGGGTTCCAGGCGTCCTGTCTCGTGATATTACCGTATCACGGTGCTGACCTTTCGGCTCAAGCTCCGAAAAATCCTCCTCTTCCTCTTGTGCTGACATTGCTCTTCTTTATACCTCGTCCCTCTTACACTTTTAGTCTAGTATCCGCAGGACCAGCCACCCGGATTTATATTCGCTCGACTTGATATATCCAGTCAGAACTGTGCCATCTGCCAGTGTCACCACGAAACTCCAATATGACAGGTCCACGTCACTACTAAACGCCCGCTGCGCCCTATGCCTCTTTACTTTTATCTTATCACCGCTATTCCTTCTGGGCTGATATGTCCCGCTGTCGAACTCGAACTGGGGTGAATATCTATCCTCCCAAAGGGTCAGGCGCTTTACTTTCATGTCATCTTGTGATAATGAACCCCGTCTGGCCCGCTGTCATGTCTACGGAGTAGGACCAGCAGGCCATGACAGCAGCGTCTAAATGGTCCGGCGATGCCCCGTAACGCTCCTTTATCTCTTCTTTCGGAGTTGCGACAAGTACCTCATTCTCCCTGTTGGCGTAATACTTCTCCTCGAACTCAACCACCCGGGCAGCCGTGAAGAGCTGGTCCCGAAGTTCCTCATCCCTGATAATACCGCCTTGTTTCAGAAATTTGCCAAGATGATACAGGCCCTCTGTCCAGTAATTTTTGAACATCTCCTCGTCAACGGCGTTTTTATTCGCTGCCCATCTGATAGTTTCGTCCGAACCGCGAAGTGTCACTATCTCATCAGCAAGCCCAGAACCCTCTCCTGCGGCGTCTACAGACATCCTAATGCCCTTCCACCGACTCACATTGGGTTCTATATATCGTTCTTTTGCCATGACGTGGTCGATACCGCGCCATGTCGTACGAATCTCAATCCTGTCAGTAAACTGTTCCGCGAGAACGTTACTGTCTCCAC
Source organism: Bacteroidales bacterium (assembly GCA_007132865.1). Next base: position 12,450 of record SLNU01000322.1, read on the forward strand.
CCTTACGAGCAACGTCGAGGGCCACCGCTGCGGGATTATTAGCACCCGAAGGGCGGTGGGGCTCGAACGCCCTTTCCACGATATCAACCGTGAAGGGTCGATATTTCGTCGAAGTGTCAGGTGGAATGATGCCAGCCCGGCGACGATACCACCGCTCATCCATATCGTCTCGGAAATCAGGGTTCTCCTGATATTCCGACCGCTCGATATTCGAATATACCGGGTCGCCGTCGGCGTCGAGGAAGGGGGCCGAAACACGTCGCGCCTCGCCCAGCCCTGGCCACTCCTCTCCGTTCCACTCCTCCCAGTCGTCAATGATTGTCTCCAGCTCGATAACTCCCGGGATGTGGTCACCTTCAATCTCGCCTGCCTCAACCTTCACGTTGTGCGAATCAAGGGCCGAAAGCTGCATAACATGCCACCTATCTGAATGAATCTTATTATAAAGCGAATTGGATTCGTCCTTCGGTGGATTGCAGACGGCTATCATCCTGTCAGAAGGGCCGGAGATAGAGGACCCTGCGGAGTCGAAGTGCTCATCCGTGATGTACTCTTTATCCGCCTCCTCAATGACAACCAACACGTCAGCGCCGTGACGACCTTCGAGGTCGCCAGCATCCCGGGGCGATATGACCTTTGCATACCAATTCTTGGACACCTCCAGGCGCGGCTGCTGCTGTCCTGACAGTATCTCGCCGGGTAGCCCATATCTCTGCTGGGCTCGCTCGTGCATTGCATCCAGCGGCCTCCAGACGCCGTCAACGTACTGTGAATAACTCCCCGAAGTCCCGAGAACTGTACTGTCAATATTCGAGAAGAGAAATGCCAGCTTCAACATCGCTACGACGTAGGACTTCCCGATTGCATTAGCACACATCACGATGACGCGCTGATTGTTAGCCACGGTCCGCAGAATCTCGCGCTGCTGATGTGTCGGCTTCTCGCCAAGTACCTGCTCTGCGAAGTCGATGAATCTATCCTCTCCTGTCACGAAGTCGGAGAAGTTGATATTCGGGACAGGCAGCTCGGGCGCCGCGGGATTCTTATTGAACTTTACAGTCTTCTGTCTGTCATCAGACATACTTAGTACAACTCCTCCGCCTCCCGTAGAACTTCCTCCATCAATTCTTTGCCAGTTTCCCAATCCAGATGGTCCTCATCAATGTGCTGTTGCTTGTGCTCATACCTCGACGTTTCGGTGTGAGCGTTCCCAACTGTCACGTTCCTGTCGTCATCCCAGTACCCCCTGAAGTGTAATTCCTTTTGGAAATCCCCGGGACGGCCCGCAGGGCGCCTCAGCTCCACGTCCTGCCCCTCGTAATCATAGGAGAATAGCACGCCTTCGAAATAGAACTCTTCTCTCAGAATGTCGTCAAGTTCCTCGGGCCGCAGCCACGTTTCGAAGTGCGGGGGATGGCGCGGCCAGGGCCTAGTGTAATGTCTCCGACGTATGGCTTCAATCGCGGCGGTGATGGCCCCCCACGGCCAGTTACGAAGGTCGGTCGGCATATCAGTACTCAGGATGTTAAGACATAAACCCTCAACGCTACCATTTAACTCCTATTAAGTATTATCAGACATTTGATTTTTCTGAGTAGGAAAGAGGTTGACCGCCCAGGATATCAAGACCTAACCTACCAGCAATAATCACTTCGCTGAGGTCACTGAGCCACTGGCAATCGGACCCTGACTCATCCATTGGAACAGGGATGACGGAGTCAGGACGGGTGTACCCTCCTCTTCCTTTGTATTCTTCTGATGGATTGAACTGTTCCTCGGAGACATATGTCTGTGCTGATGGAGGAGAACACGCGCTGGTCCTCTCACAGAAGCTCTCACAGCGTCTTGATGCTCTCCTGTGCAATCCCTCTGGGTCCTGCTGAGGATTGTCCTGAGAAGCTGTCAGAAGCCTCACGTGCGTGCGCGCTCTCCTACTCATACCTGACATTGATGATATCCCCCGTGCGTGCGTCA
>SLNU01000230.1 GCA_007132865.1 Bacteroidales bacterium
AACAGAAAAATTCGGTTTTTACTTTTGCAGCCATAAGGCCCAAAGCTACAAAAAGAAAGGGAAAACCTGGGTTTATCACCCATAGTTTTCCCTCTGCAACCATGAAAACAAGGGTATAAAGATACGTATTTTTTTTATATCAAACTAACAAAATTCTTGCTACCTTTATTTACGGGAAATACTTAAACAGACCAGAATGCTCTGCATACAGGACCAGAATACCGATCCTTACTTTAACCTTGCCGCCGAGGAATATGTGTTGAAGAACTTCTCGGAGGACTGTTTCATGCTTTGGCGCAACGGGCCTTCCATCATCGTGGGCAAGCACCAGAACACCCTGGCCGAAATCAACCTCGACTGGGTACGTAAAAATGACATCAAGGTGGTACGCCGCCTGTCTGGTGGCGGGGCGGTATTTCACGACCTGGGCAACCTCAACTTCACGTTCATTGTATCCGGGGAGGAAGGCAATCTGGTGGATTTTCGCAAATTCACCAAGCCCATCCTGGAAGTGTTGCAGAAGCTGGATGTGGAGGCGAAATTCGAAGGACGCAACGATTTAACCATCAAGGGCATGAAGTTTTCCGGCAATGCCGAGCACGTGCATAAGAAACGCACCCTGCACCATGGCACCCTGCTGTTCTCCTCGGTGATGACCGACCTGTCACAGGCCCTGAAGGTAAACCCGCTGAAGTTCACCGACAAGGCCGTGAAGTCGGTCCGATCGCGGGTCACCAATATCAGCGAGCACCTGAAACATCCGATGAAAGTCGATGAATTTAGCAAGCGAATCATGGACCACATCGTCGAAAACTACGGGGAAACACGCTTTTACGAATACACCCCCGCCGACATCCAGGCCATTGAGCAGTTGCGCGACGAGAAGTACAGCCAGTGGGAATGGAACTTTGGCTATTCGCCAAAATACATGTTTGAAAAAGGGATCCGCAGCAATGGCGGCTACCTGGAGTTCCACCTCAACGTGGAGCACGGCATCATCACCGACCTGAAGATTTTCGGGGATTTCTTCCACCGTTACGACATCACCACCATCGAAAGGGCCCTGAGGGGCGTCCGCCACGAACCCGAGGCCATACGCAAGCGGCTGGACGACTTCCACCTCGATGATTACTTCAAAAACATCCCGCAGGAAACCTTTGTTTCGGGAATGTTTTAAAAAAACAGGGATCAACTCCAATAATTTAGGTATGTTTACTTAGGTTTTTTGTCAATACTAAGTAAATTACTTATATTTCTGGTCTGAATTACACATATATCCATACCTGAAGTGTGATAAAACTGAACCAAACCATCGCCACAAGCGACCTGAACTTCTTCCGGATCACAAAGTCCGGCGGTTTGTTTGCAGCCTCTCTTGGCTTGCTGGCTATTGTCGGATGGGTCTTTGGCCTTCCGGGGCTGAGTTCCTTTGGCTTTGCCTTTATCCCGATGGCCCCGAGCACGGCCATCCTTTTCCTGATCTTCGGGTCTGCTTTGTACTTCGGGAACCACATCATCCGGAACCGGCGCAACCGGCTGCTTGCCACGGTGGTGATTGCCCTGGGGACATTGGTCGCGGCCTTCCTTTATTCCACTTCGGTCCGCGGCATCTTCCATCCAGCCGAGTCGCTGGGCATGCGTTTGGACGTCATGTTGCCCGGAACCCCGATCGGACATATGTCGCCCATTACGGCGGCACTTTTCTTTTTTGTCGGACTGGCACTGCTGCTATTGGTCATAAACCCCTTGAAGGGGAAGAAGCGGTCTTTGGCCGGGCTGTTCCTGTCCCTGCCGGTATTCCTGGCTACTTCCTTCCTCTTGCTGGCCTACCTGTTGGGAGCCCCGGCATTTTACAACTCTACGACCATTCCCCCGGCCCTGCCAACCTCCCTGGGCTTTTTCGGACTCAGTGCCAGCCTGCTGGCCTGGTACGCCAAAACCATTTGGTTCAGCAAGTTGCAGGGGGCCAGTCTGGCGGCACGCCCGGTTATTTCTCTGACGGTGTTGTTCCTGCTGCTGGCTTCGGGCATCATCATGGTCGGCCACCACAACCACCGCGGGTATGCTGCACAGTTCCGCCACGAGGCAGAAGAAATGCTCCAGGCCATTGGCACCTTCAAGACCAGCGAAATGGTACACTGGAAAAAGGAACGCCTGGACGATGCAAACCTCTTTTTAAGAAACCCGCATTTGTCCCGCCTGACCAGGCGTCACCTAAACGACCCGGGGAACCCGGCAGTAATCGCTGAACTGGGAGAGATGCTCCGTTTTATTTACGCCTCCCAGAATTATGACTTGTTCGGACTTTACGACATGGCCGGGAATCACCTGATGACTTACCCGGGGGAAAAGGGACTGGTCTCCGACAAGGTCCTTGAAAAAACCCCGGATATTGTGGCCACCAAAGAACCGGGCTTCCTGGACTTTTATTATAACGAACACCTCGACAACATCTTCCTGGCCATTGTGGTTCCCGTTTTTGACCCGGACATGCCAGAGGCGGTGATTGCCTCCATGGTGTTGCGCATCGACCCGGACCACTACCTATACCCCTTGATCTCCGTTTGGCCGGGGTCCAGCGAAACGGCAGAGACCCTGTTGATCCGGCAGGAGGGTAACGAAGTGGTGTATTTGAACGAACTGCGCTTTGCCGATAACACCGCCCTGAACCTGCGCTTTGACATTGAGGCAGACCTGGACCGACCGGCTGTGATGGCGGCCAAAGGACAAGAGGGGATCGTAGAGGGACTGGACTACAGGGGGGTACCCGTGTTTGCCAGCCTGCACAAGGTGCCTGATTCCCCCTGGTTTCTGGTGGCCCGCATGGATTCACAAGAGGTTTACATGGCGCTGGGACAGCACCTTAGAAACTCCATCCTGTTCATCCTGCTGCTCATCGGACTGACCGGGGTGGGGGTATTCCTTGGCTGGCGGCAGCAGCAGCTGAGATTCCTGAAAGAAAAGATGCAGGCTACAGAGGCCAGTGACCGGCTGAAGACGGCCTTTATGAACAACATTTCCCACGAGTTGCGCACGCCACTAAACTCTATTTTGGGATTCGGACAGGTGATGATGCAGCCCGGCCTATCCGACGAGCATAAAAAGGAATTTCTGGCCATGATTCAAACCAGCAGTGACCGCCTGCTGAACACCGTGAATAATTATATGGACATGTCCCTTGTTACCTCGGGCAACCTGGAGTTCCATCCAAAACCCCACGGGATAAAGGCGCTGCTCAGCGAGTTATACCAGGACTTCCAGCCACGCTGTATTGCCAAGGGCCTGGAGCTGGAACTACTGACGGAAGGATCCGAAAAACCCATCCAAAACACCGACGTCGAATTGGTCAAAAAGGTTATTTGGCTGCTGCTTGACAACGCCTTGAAATTCACACATAAGGGAAACATCAGCTTTGGTTGCCAAAAGGATGGAAACGAGGCAATTGAATATTTTGTGAAGGATACAGGGATAGGTATCTCCAAAGAGAACCTCCACCACCTTTACAAGCCCTATTGGCAGGAAGAAAAGAGTCCCACGAGCTTCTATGAAGGCAGCGGACTGGGCTTGCCCATCGCCAAGGGGATCATCGACAAGCTGGGCGGCACCATCACCGTGGTAACCGACAAGGGCAAAGGGAGCAATTTCTTTGTCAGGATACCCGGACCAGTGGTGACAGAGGAGGTGAACAAGCCAGCCTCAAGCCCGCTTGGGGCCGCGATGAACGGGAAAAAGCCCCTGGTGCTGATTGCCGAAGACGACGAGAACAATGCACAGTATTATGCCTTCGCCCTGGAGAAAGCCGCCTGTGAGCTGGTCTTTGCCGTTAACGGCAAGGAGGCGGTAGAGGTCGTCCGGAGCCGGACCGATGTCAGCCTGGTGCTGATGGATCTGA
>SLNU01000251.1 GCA_007132865.1 Bacteroidales bacterium
ATATTCAGACTGGTACTGTTCATCTTCTATTACCTGAAGGAGCTGGTGCTTTCGAGCCTGTTTGTGGCTTATGACATTCTCACGCCCAAGGACCTGATGCGTCCGGGCATCGTGGAGGTGCCGGTCGACCTGAAGAACGAAACCGCGATCATCGCCCTGGCAAACCTGATCTCGATGACGCCAGGGAGCCTGACGGTCGACATGACCCCAGACAAGAAAAAGATCTACATTCATGCCATGTACCTGTATGACAAGGAGAAGTTCATTCACAAAATAAAAACCGAACTGGAGGACCGTATCCGGTTAATATTCGATTAAGCATATGACAAGCACAGAGGCCTATCCGATACTGAACTTTGCCATATATTTCAGCTTTGCCACCCTGACCATCTCACTGTTTGCGGGGCTTTACCGCCTGCTTACGGGTCCGTCCCTGCCCGACCGCATCGTGGTGATGGACCTTGTGGCTTCGCTGGTCATCGGTCTGATTATCACGTACATCATGCTGACCGGTCAGACCGTTTACCTGAACGTGGCCGTGGCCATTGCCCTGCTGGTGTTCATGGGAAATATTGCTTTTGCCAAATTCTTAAAAAGGAGGCTGGACCAATGATGGAATGGATCATATCAATAATGCTGATGGCAGGGTCCCTGTTCATGCTGGTAGCTGCCATCGGGGTAGTCAAACTGCCAGACGTCTACATGCGCATGCATGCCATTACCAAAGCCGCATCCCTTGGAGCCATCCTGATGCTGGTAGCTGTCTTTCTTCGGTATCCCCAATGGGTGGTGGGTATAGAGGCCCTCATGGTGGTGATGTTTGTGATTTTCACCTCCCCGATCGGGGCCCATATGATCGCCAGGGTCTCCCACCGGATGAAGGTTCCCATCGGCGAGGGCTATGTGATGGACGAGTTGCAGGACGAGCTTGACCGGCAATCTGCAGAAAAAGCCGACAGGCTATCCGGGGAGATGACTGACGGGAAATCCACCAAAAAGGACGATGGAGAAGGCGGGGAAAAGATTGATGCGGATAAATTGTAAACCTAGGTCAGTTTTACCCAGCTCACCTCTCTGTCATAGGAAAAGCCCAGCTTTTTGATCAGGTTAATGCTTTGGTGGTTGTGGGGTTCGATGTTCACGAAAATGGAGCTGTCCAGCTTGCGCTTTTCCAGAATCAGGGCACGTAATATACTCTCTCCCAAACCTTTCCCCCTGAATTCAGGAAGGACATTCAGAAAGCCCAGGGATGTATCGTCATGGGTCATGCCCCATCCGACCAGTTTGTTCTCTATCCAGATGCCCGCCGACACATCCATGTCGAGCCGGTCACGGATGTAAAGCTCGGAGGTAAAATCCCTGTAAGCCGAATTCTCAAACACATAGCCAGCCAGGGAGGGATCCAGGCGCCGGGATTCCACATCGGGAGGATCCACGGTGCGCTCAGGGGGCAGGTAGTACCGGTGGGTAGATAGCTTCCAGTCGATCTTGTGCCGGTGGGTCAGTATGGGCAGCATCCACTCCTCGACATTGGCAAAATACTGCGTGGCATAATCGAATTTTTCCAGCAGGGCAAACAATTCCTCTGGATTGTCGCCGCAAAGATAGGCCCAGGGGTAGTCACTGGTCCCGACAAGCAGCAGAAATTCCCCGTGCCGCACCACTTTATCCAGGTCGTAATTCTGGAAAAAGCCAAGCACGGGAAGACTTTGCAATGGCTTGCTCTTCAACAGGTCCCACACTTTCTGATCCATCTGCCAGAAATAATATTTGTGCACTCCCGGGCTGGATATAGCCCCAGCCAGCCCCGGCCACTTGGCCTATTCCTTGGTTTATCCGCTAAAGATAAGGAAACTCCATTAAAATCAAAACAAAAAATCATCCAGCACCCCCTTGATCGTCAGGCAGGCCTGCCGTATCTCCGCTTTGCTGATCACCAGCGGAGGTGCAATCCGCATACAATGGTCCGCAAACAGGAACCAATCCGACACCAATCCACGCTCCAAACAGCCATCAATCACCTTTTTACACTGGTGGTGGTTTTCAAACTCGAGCGCCAGCAGCAGGCCCTTCCCCCTTATGCTTTTTATCGTCGGATGCTTGAGCAGTTCCCTGAACAGCTTTTCCTTTTCAGGCACCGCTTCCCAATACCTGTGCTTAAGCAGCTCCTTAAGCATCGCTTCGGAGGCGGCTGCACATAGCGCATTTCCCCCGAAAGTCGTGATATGTCCCAATACAGGATCATGGGTCAGGTCACGCATCACTTCCCGGCTGGCCACAAATGCCCCGATTGGCAATCCCCCGCCCATTCCCTTGGCCAGGCAAAGCACGTCTGGTACGATGTCAAAATGCCCGAAGGCCCAGAGCGCTCCGGTGCGGCCAAAACCCACCTGTATTTCATCCAGGATGAGCAGGGTGCCGGTCTCATCGCATCTTTTTCTGAGTGCCTGCATAAAATCCCTGCCGGGTACCACTGCCCCGGCCTCTCCCTGTATGGTTTCCACGATTACACAGGCTGTTTGTTCCGTAATGGACTGGAGCCCTGGTATCTGGTTGAATGCCAGCAGGCGCACCCCAGGTATCAGCGGCCGGAAGGCATTCTTCAGGCCTTCATTCCCTGCCAGGCTGAGGGCGCCCTGGGTGCTGCCATGGTAGGCATTTTCAAAGGCGACCACTTCGGTCCGTCCGGTATGCCGTTTGGCAAGCTTCACCGCCCCTTCCACGGCCTCGCTGCCCGAATTTACCAGAAAGACGTTGTCGAGGTTTGTGGGGAGATGTTGGGCAAGCAGAGCGGCCAGGCGTACCTGGGGGGATTGAACGAATTCCCCATACACCATCAGGTGCATAAACCTGTCAGCCTGATCCTTCACCGCCTGCACGATCTCCGGGTGGCGGTGGCCCAGGATGCTGACCGAAATGCCGCTGATCAGGTCCAGATAAGCCTTCCCTTGCTTGTCATACATATACACCCCTTCGGCGCGTTCAATCTCAAGCGCGAGCGGTGAGCGGGAGGTCTGGGCCAGGTGGCGGAAAAACAGGGTTTTGTGATCCATAAAATGCTTATTTTATATGGCAACCAAAGCTGCTTTATTTGTCGGGCAGCCAGGCTGGCTAGCTGTTGGGTTCGTAAATCTCCACCTGGATATGATCCAGAAAGACCTCCTGCTTGTCCCGGTGCCACATATAGATCTGAAGTTTGTCTGAGCGGCGTCTGACTTCAGGAGTGATGTAGTCAAACTCGATCGTGTTCCATTTGCCCGGCTCCAGTTCGATCTCATAATTCTCAGAGGTACGGTACTTATAGCTGTCGCCCTTGTGGGCAAAGGTTACCACAAGCAGAGGATCGGGACCCGCATAGCCTTCCGGCAGGTACACCCTGGCCCTGGCGCGCAGCCAGGCATGGTCTTCGGTGATCAGGTCCCTGAACGCAATCTCGTATGCCGGGGAGAACGGACGGAGGCTGTCAAGCACCAGGGTAGGGACGCCTTCCTGCCCGGGCAAGGATTCAGAAAAATGAAAGTCAGGATACGCCTCTGGTGCAAAATTATCCCGGTAGAGCATCCGATGGCGGTAGTCAGACTCATCCTCAAATTTTTCCAGGGCGGTGAGTGGCCGGCGGACCATCAGCAGTTCGCGGTCCTCCGCCGTTACGCTGGTACGCAGAAAAGTCCGAAAATAATAGGCCCGGGTCATGGTCTCCTGGGTGAGGATGCCGCGGTTGAACTGCCAGGTCTGAAACAGACTCAGGAATACCAGGAAGCCAACCACCACGGCAAAGCCCCATCGCAAACGCTTTTTCTGTCCCATCAGCCATTCCACGAAAACGGCAAGCGGTATGGAAAGGGCAGGGTAGACAGAAATCATCGCCCGGGAGCTGAAGCATCCA
>SLNU01000182.1 GCA_007132865.1 Bacteroidales bacterium
GTTGCATCCGACGGATATGATTTTGTGAATTGGACCATGGGTGAGGAGGAGATTTCGGATGAGGCAGATTTTACTTTCACCATGCTGGATACGCATGTGGAGTTGACTGCGAATTTTACTGAATCTGATCATGGCCCGGATCCCGACCAGCCCGTTGAGGTCACTTTCACCGTAGACATGTCCCAAGCCAACGGCTTTTCGCCATTGCATGACCGGGTATTTTTTACGGGGTCCATGTTCGGTTACGCCATTCCGGGTGAACACGACGAACAGCTTCTTGAACCGACTTCTGATCCCATGATGTTTATCCGGACGCTGAATTTGGTGCCCGGCCGGTATTATTTTAAGTTTTACCTCAATGAGGGTTTTTCAGGTGCGGAGTGGCCTTCGTCTCCCATCCGGATTGCAGATGTATCATCCGACGCTGAAGCAAAAAATGTTTTCCACAGCATTTTTGGGGAGCACGAACTGACGGTTTCCACGGGCCCGGAGCTTTCTTCCCCTGCCCTTGTTTACCCGAACCCGGCCAGGTCAACCCTGCATATCGCTTCGGATGACGGGCAACCCATTTTTGAAGTCAGACTGCTGAACTTGCAGGGGCAGGAAGTGTACCAGGCGCAGAACCTGGATGCATCCCGCCATCAGATCCATGTTGGGAGCCTGAAACCTGGGTTGTATGTTCTGCAGGTGCTAAATCCTGGAGGATGGTCCGCTACCAGGGTGCAGATTATCGGGCAATAGAAAATAGCTTGTAATTGTTAGCCTTTCAAGTCCTTCCTTCCTGTATTCAAATCCTATAAACGGCATTTCGGTAATTAAATATTAAAACTATTGCTTTGAACTTTATTTTTACTTAACTTTAATTTAGGAATCAAAAAGATCATAGCCATGGAACGCCACAAACTCGGTTCGCAAAGCATGCGGACTTTCATTTTAATTGTTTTGCTGATCGTCGGATCGGCCTATACTTCATTCGCCTGCGAGGCATGTAACCGCCTGTTTCTAGCCCAGCTGAAGGGATCAGAACGTGCCGGGACGCTGGTCTCCAAGGAGCTGTTGGCCACGATTGCTGCCCAGGAGCATGTAGGGCGCAACAACCCTGCCTCTTCTCTCGGAATTACCCCTGGAGGAATGCCCGGACCTGTACTGACTGATGGTCGCACGGATGGTGGTTCTGTCAATGCCGCTTCCGCTGCAAGCCCGGTAGCTCCAGAGCCTGTTGTGGCCACACCGGCCGCTGCCGCTCCCCTTGGAGCCCCGGCCACATCTCCGGGTCCGGCCACGGCTGCATCTGCGCCGCCTATCCCGCCATCCACCGATTTCATCGACATCATCCGGCGCGATGAGCGCCTGCCCATCCCACCCACGGGTTTCGTGCCCCAAGACACCCCGCCGGACAAGCGGGTAAGGATCACGCTTCAGGAGGGGGATTCCTATATTGGCAACAATGTGCTGTACAAGGGTTTTACCACCGACAACAAGATACCGGGTCCGACAATCATCGTGGACGAAGGAGACATCGTGGAATTTACGATCGTAAATGACGGGGACATCCCCCACGGGGCATCCATCCACGCGGCCTATACCCAGACGTCCAAGTACCTTGGTAAGATCGAACCCAATGACAGTGCCACGGTGGTTTTCCGTGCCACCCTGCCAGGGGTGTATATGTACCATTGTGCGCCCGGCGGACATGCCATCCCGATGCACATTATTTTCGGGCAGTATGGGATGATGGTGGTCCGGCCCAAAAAGCAATTTGAACTGGAACGCATACTGGGCAAGGAGCCGGATATCGAGATATTCCTGTTGCAGCACGAATACTATGCCAGTGGCAAGGACGCGGTAGACGGTCAGGGCCGGCCGATGTACACGGCCTTTAACGGTAAGCTGTTCCGGTATGTGGAGGACCCGATTGTGGGCCGCCCCGGGGATTATGTCAGGATTAACTTTCTGAATGCGGGACCGAACCTGGTGTCGACCTTTCACCTGGTGGGAATTATCTGGGATTTTGCCTATTGGCAGGGACACCCAGACAATAAGTTTGTTGGCGGACAAACCGTGACGGCGGGTCCGTCTGATTCCTGGGTGGTGGAATTTCGTATTCCGCCGGATGAGGGCAGCTATCTGATGCTCTCCCATGCGGTGGGGTCGACTGACCGGGGGGCAATCGGATTGTTGATCTGTGACCGGGATGCCCCGCCAAGGAAGACCGTGCTCTCCGACGGCCCGCTTTACAGCGAAGAGGAGATGGAGGTATACAGGGAGCAGGCTTTGCGGACCATCACCCCATTCGGAATCGGCAATGCGGAACAGGACCTGCCGGTGGTTTACGGACCGGAGACCAGCGAGGTGATTGTGCGCATCATCGGAAACTCCTATTACCCCAAGGTCATCAAAGTGGCGCCTGGAACCATGGTGACATGGGTCAATGAGGACGTGTTCACTTATATGGAAGGGGAATTTTCAGGCATTCACAACGTGATTGTGAAAACGGGGCCCGAGCGTTTTGCGTCCCATATGCTGGCACATGCCGAAAGCTGGTCGCATACGGTAACCGTCGAAGGGGAGTATACTTATATCTGCACCCCCCACCCCTATATGGAAGGCCGCATCATTGTCAGTCAGGACGTGGAAACCGGACGGCAGGTGACGATGGCAGGCGGACCCGCCAGCAATACCAGACTGGTCTGGTTCGTCCTCATACTGGCTGCACTGGCATTGATGGTAGGAATCATCGCACTCATCCCCCGCTAACACCCAATAGCCAACAGCCAATATCCAATATCCAATATCCAACACCCAACACCCAACACCCAACATCCAATATCCAATGTCCAATATCCAACAGCCAACACCCAACACCCAACACCCAACACCCAACATCCAATATCCAATGTCCAATGTCCAATATCCAATATCCAACAGCCAACACCCAATAGCCAATACCCAATAACTAACAACCAACAACCAACCCATCCCCGATGAGCACCAGCATGACCAGCAGGTAAAACAGGTTGATGTTCCGGAAAGCGGGACCGGTCTGGATGCTGTCCTCCCTTCTGCTGAACCAGGGCAGGAAGGACAGCAGCAATCCGAGGGTACCCAGCAGCAGAACGGCTGAAAAAAAGGTGGTGGAGACTACTCCGAAAAGCGGGAGCAGCAGGGCTGCCATCGCGGTGGCTGCGATCCATCCCAAGGTGAGGGCATGGACCTGTCGCTGCGAAAAAATGCGACCCAGCGTGGGGAAGCCGGCCAGTTCATAGTCTGGTCCATACCGCAGCATGATTAGCCAGAAATGGGGAATCTGTCCGACAAAAAAGAAAAATGCCACCATTAGTATATGGGGATGCAAGGGGTCCCCGCCTGCAGCTGTCCAGCCGATGACGGGGGGCAGTGCGCCGACCAGCGAACCGGGGATGACGGCAAAGGCCGTGCGTTTTTTCAGCGGTGTGTAAATCCCGTTGTACCACAGCAGGGTAAACAGGGCCAGCAAGGCTGGCAGCATACCGCAACAAATCCGTAGCACAGAAAAACCCGCAGCGGCCAAAATGGTGGCCAGGATCCAGGCGGTGGGTTTTCCGACTTTGCCGGCGGGAATGGGACGCCGGCGGGTACGTTCCATCAGCCGGTCGGCTCCGGCCTCCTGCACTTGGTTGACCACGGCGGAGGCGGATGACAAAAGGAGCACCCCGGCGGCCGAGGCCAGCCATGGTCCGTCAAATGCGCCACGAAAAAGTATGTAGCCGGTAAAAGCAGACAGGGTGACCGGAAGGATGATCTGGGGCTTGCCCAGTTGCAGCAGGGATTTAACAGGCAAAGGCAATGGATTTTACTCGTTGAGTGATTTGAGGAACTCCACGATGAACCCGA
>SLNU01000366.1 GCA_007132865.1 Bacteroidales bacterium
AGGCCCTTGTTATGATAATACTGGTTTTTACTATGATATATTGAAAGCCATGGAGGTAAAAGGTGAAAGTATATCAGATCCTGATTTAATAGAATTGCATGAGGGTATACAGTATGAATTAGTGCAGTTATGCGCGATGAGACATAAAGATTTAAATGAAACTTTACCTGATATATTTCCTTTGGGTAATAAGATTGAATTTTATTATCTTTTTGAAGATCAATTAAATCGTTCTGCTTTTGATGATGATATTGCAAAAGTTTTAGAAGAGGATTTATTTGTGAAAAATATCAACAATCAAGATTATTCTTTCCTTCAAGCTGTTAGGTTAAATGATTCTGAGAATTGTGTAGATATAGAGGTTAATCTTCGTAATAATTTGAAGACCTCATTATATATGTTAATATACTCTATATATGAAAACTAAAAAAAATCTTAAGTTAATACCGTTATTAATTTTATCTTGTTTCGCTTTGTTATTTGTTTTCATTAATGTTAATACTGCGAATGCTCAATGTTCCTTTTCTTATTATATGTATTGTTATGGTTCTTGTGCTAGTGGTTATAGGCAAGTTAGTTCTGGTGGAACTCGATGTTGTGCTTCTGGTGCTTGGGCGTGTGGAGAATATGATGGTACAAATGCAACTTGTTTGAGTGACAATTGCCGTGTTCAAAGTTGGACGGCTTGTCAGAATTGTGTAAATTGTGAGCCTATTAATGGTGGTGGTGATGATGATGGCCCCCCCCCCTGTTCACCTGTAAATGGTGTTTCTGGTAGTTGTGGGTCTGCTCATCGAACCTATCGTACCTCAGCTCCTTCTGGAAGTAGTTTGTGTTCTCGAGGTTCAGCAACTGCAGTCTCAACAAGTGGGGATAGATATACTTGGTCATGTCGGGGAACGTCTGGAAGTTGTGGTGGCTCTGATGGTGCTACAGTTTCTTGTTACGCATATAGATGCGTTTGTCCATGTGATTGCCCTATGCCTAGTTGCCCATCAGGTACAAGTGGAACAAATACTGGATCAGCTTGTGCTGTACCTCCAGTACGCAGTGCTTGTCAAGGTACATGTAATTATGATGCTTGTTCCATAAGAAGTTGTACCTCTAGTTATAGAAGCTGTTGGGTTCCTGAGAATTTATCTGATGCACCTGATGCGCCAGAATATATAAGTATGAGAATCAGAAGTACTGATAATTCTTCTAGGACTTGGATCCGAACTCATACAAGAATTGGCCATCTTAATGAAAATATACATAGAGTAACTTATCCTAGATACGGTACCGATTACGCTTTTGGTATAACCAATGAACCGAATATGCCTCGTATAGGTGATATTTATGATGGTAGAACTTCTCATTCTTTTGATTGGCAAACTCCAGCATGTAATGCTCCTGGTTGTAGCTCTATAACCCTTCAAGGTGTTAGAAGTGCTGTTTACGGTCAAAGACCTGCATTACAGTATAGATATACTTTTATGGATGAAACTACAAGTAATTTAACTCGTCTTTGGTGGTCACCTGGAGTGGAAGTTTTTCAAGGTGAAAACTATTATGTCCGAGCACAATCATACAGTCCCAATAGATGTGAGGGGCATACGCCTGGGGATGATGTAGTGAATAGATTCCAAGTAAATTATATTCCTACTGTTGAGAGTATAACCATTATACCTAATCCTAATGATCCAGAATGGGGTGCAAACCCAAATCTAGGTGTTTCGGGTAATATTCAATATGATGCTTCAAGATATCGAATAAATAATGCTAATGATCCCTTTGATTGTACTGTAGACAATCCAAAATATTTTGAAGTGATATTCCGAGATGAAAATGGTTGTGATGATATAAATCCTTATGCTCCAATTCCAAGTGACACTATATCAGGGTTTAGGCATACTCGTTTGTTAAGAATTCATGCCGTTGATAATGAAAATAATAGAACTTTCGGTACGTCTTCTTTGATAGGTAGTTCGGTTCAATGTTTGGAAGATGGAAAAAGTCTTAGGGCAGTTTTTAGCATAAGGTTCACAGGCTCTGAGAGCCGGCATTTGACTATAATGTCAACAGCTAGAGATGTTTTAGGTAACACTTCTGAATGGTTTACAGGTCCGCAATGGTCATATGATGCTAATAGACCAGATACTGATATTAATATTAATGAAGTAGTAAGTGCGGATGAGCTCTTGTTAGAATGGTCAACCATAGATAATGTTGCAAATCTTTCTGGTGTTAGATTTGTGCGAACATATGCACGTTTGAATGAAAATGAGCGTTTTTCTAATCCTTCATATTACGGGCCTATACAGTATAAGAAGGATGCTAGTGGAGAGTATGTGAGAACAGTTAATGTTCATGATCCTCTTGGAAGATTTACTAGGATGCTAGATGAGCTTATTTTAACGCCTTCATTAGCAAGGGATGAAATTGGAGTTACCAGGACAGCTATTAATTCTGTTGATATAGGTATTAATCAGCTTGGCACATTTGATTTCCGGATGGTTTCAGTAGATAGAGCTTGTAATTATGCTGAGACTACAGTTTCTCAGGAACTCTTTAGCCCTTGGATTTCAACTCGTGCTGGTCTCGTTCACTCTGATAGCATAGACTTGGCGATTAAGAGAACAGAGTATCCTGACATTATTGAAGGAATTACCGAGAGATATGCTAATATGGAAAGTGATGAAAAAACAACTCTTTCTACTGAGCTGGCTACAACAACGCATGAAGTTCTATTTGGTTTTGAACCTAGACCCGAGGATCAATTTTATAGCATACTTGGCTATCATAAGATGTTGAACCATCCATGGTTTGATAGATTGCATGATCGTGCAAAATCAAGTGACGAGGAATATATTGATCAGTGGTCTTTTGTTGAGGTCGGTAATACTCCAAATCTTGCACGTTGTACTGAAGAAAAACCACATATTTATTTTATAGAAGGTGATTTACATGTTAATCCTCTAGAATATGAAAATCTAGCTGATGGTAACCTTAATGGTTGCCTCTTTATTGTTCAAAACAACATGACAATATCAGAAGGAGAATATAAATCTGAAGGTGTGGATCCTAGTGCTGATGTTTATGCCCCAGGATATGATCTTGTTAGAGGTTACTTTATTGTTGATGGAGAGATAAATATAGAGTTTGTAGACAGAGAAAAGCCTGTTCGTGACGGTTTGAAGGTTGTTGGTGGATTGTTTGCAACTGGTGCTGAAACTGAGAAATCTATTCGTTTAGGACGTTCTTTGCAGCTTAAAGATAACATGAAATTCCCTACCCTTATAGTATTCCACGATTCTCGTTACTTCGATGCTAGTCGTCAAATTTTGGGTAGTACCTTAGGTGGAGGTTATATTCGAGATGTCGGTTTTAAAGAGTAAGTATTGTTAAAATCCTTTTAAATCCTTGACAAAAGGCCGATAAAATAGTAAATTACAACTGTTAGGCAATGCTAATTTAGATTTTCCAGGGATTTTGCTTAATTTATTTTTTTGTTTAATTATATCTTATGGCTTTGAAAAGCGAAAAAAAAGAAGAAATTATTAAAAAGTACGCTCTTAGTAAAAATGATACTGGATCTCCAGAGGTTCAGGTTGCTTTGTTAAATGAAAAAATTAAGGAACTTTCAGAACACCTTAAGGAGCATAAGAAAGATGATCATTCTAGAAAAGGTTTAATAAAAATGGTTGGTAAGAGAAGGAGATTGTTAGAATATCTTAAGGAAACGGAGCCCGAAAGGCATAAAAAATTAATAAAAAGTTTAGGTTTAAAATAGACTCCTCTTGGTTAGTTGAAATATCAATTTTTTTTTAATATACTTTTCATAGCTCTTTTTGTTACGTTGTTTATTTAAGTTAAAATATTATATTTAT
>SLNU01000032.1 GCA_007132865.1 Bacteroidales bacterium
CCTTTTCCAGTTCTTTTTCCACCTGGTCGAGCCGGGAGATGATCTTTTTCGAGTCCGGATGCTCCATGAACAACCCATCCGGTCCGCTTATGATGTAGCCATGGCTTCCGGCATAGATCAATTCATTAAGCCCCACCAGCTCCTCCACATCCTCCTTGTCCCGGCCGGTGACCACGGCCACGGTGAACTTTTCGGCAAGCTCCCGGAGGGTTTGTCGCATCTGTTCAGAAAGCACGGCATCTTCCGGCCGGGATACGATAGGGGTCAGGGTCCCGTCATAATCCAGAAAGATCACCGGCTCACGGCCGGAAAGCTTTTCAAGAAAATTGTCAATATCCGGGAAGATGGGTTCCCCCCGCGCAGAAAAGTAGTCATCGACCACTTCGGCATCCGACAAATCAAAGCCAGAGAAATCTTCAATCACAAGGTCAGCACCGTGTTTTTTTAGGGCTTCCGCCTGGTCGAACCGGTTTACCCCGACCACCAGGGCAAAAAAACCACGCTGGCCCGCCTGCACTCCGGAGATGGCGTCCTCAAACACCACTGCCTCGAGGGGTCCGACGCCAAGACCCTTGGCGGCCTCAAGGAAAATATCGGGATCGGGCTTGCCTTTCATCCCGTACGCTTCGGCATCCAATCCGTCTACCACAGCACCAAACAGGTGATCCAGCTTTGCAGCTTTCAATACCTTGCGGCAATTTTTGCTTGAGGAGACAATCGCCGTCTTCATCCCTTTCTTCTTATGCTCACTCAGCCAGTCCACCGCATCCTGGTATACTTCCACCCCTTCCCGGTCGATCACCTCATTGAAAAGCACGTTTTTTTTGTTGCCCAGGGCACATATGCTATCGGTCCCTGGACGATCGGCAGGATCCCCGAACGGCAGTTCGATCCGACGGGAATCCAGGAAGCTTTTCACCCCCTGGTAGCGGGGCTTGCCATCCACATATTGCTCATAGTCTGCATCGTTCATGGGGGACTGGCCTGCGAGTTCCTTTTCGCTGAAGTACCAGTCAAACAATTCCTTCCATGCCTTTTTATGCGTTCGGCGGGTCCGGGTAATCACCCCGTCCAGGTCAAAGATCAGGGCCTTTGCTTTGTTCGTGCCAGTATTATCCGTTTTTTTCATGCTTATATTCTTTGTTTCTCATCATCTATGCCGTTTCAGTCAGACTGACCGATTTGCTGCAGGAGTTTTTCCAGGGCCTTGACCGGGATGACAAGGGATCCCGGCTCCCGTTGTGCAAACAGACGAAGCTCCTCCACAGCCTTCTCCAGCGTGAAAATATTCAGCAGGTCTCTGACCTGTTCCTCTTCGGCCGGAATCAAGCCCTTCCCTTCCATGATGGGCAGGTAGCCGTTAAGAAATGCCTGGGAAACCCGCTGGAACCAATGCTCTGCGAGTGGCCTCAGGAAATTTTCATTTACAGGTACGAATTCCTTGCGGTGCAGGTAACCTTTAAAGACGGCATAATGAAAAGAGCTTAACAGGGAGGCCACGTCTTTCAGGGCACAATGCTTGAGTCTGCGCACGCTGATGGGGTACTCCACTTCCCCCTCATAATCTGTGATGATAAAATCCCTTCCTGTGAACAGCAATTTGTCAAGCTTAAAGTTGCCGTGGATCCGGGTTTTCTTAGCCGGAATCTTACCGCTTTCAAGGGTCTTTTGCATATAAGCCAGAAAATCCTTCTCAGCAGACAGCACTTCTTTCAATGGCTGTCGCACAGTCTCTTCAAGATCCGGCAACAAGGATGGGATGGAGGAAAAGGACCTTCTGACCAGGGTGCGCAGGGATTGGTATAGCGATTTCTGATACAGCAGTGAAAAGGCTTCCGGCTCAAACCCCTTCACCTGGTCCACCGAGGCCATCGCAATATGCATCTCTGCCGTTCGCCTCCCCAGCAGTGCCGTCATTTCAAGGAAAAAGCCCCCGATCTTCTCGTCCATCACCGCTGATTGCCCCTTCATCACCTGGGGCAACAGGTCTTTGTCAGCCAGCATTTCATCAAAATAGGTTTCTATGGCCGTTTGGGCCATCTCCCACGCATTCCCCACATTGGGAATAAAGTCGGCCGCCAGGGCCAGGGAGGTGCTTTCCATTTGGGGTGAATGGTAATCCAGTCTGCCCACGTAGGGGGAAAGGTGTTTGAACCCGGTATGCCGGGTCAGGTTCTTAAGAATCTCCACGTCGGGGTTCTCGCCTTCCTGCGGACTCCGGTATATTTTCAGAAAACATTTGTCCCCCAGCGAAATGGAGGTATTGGAACGCTTGGAGGCCAATACATGGGGATTCAACGCCGCACCACCTTCCACAATCATCCTCAGGCGCTGGCCGGAGGATCCTTCAATTTCGCCATGGAGCCCCTTTAGTTTGGATCGTTTGTATATCAGGGAGAACAAGGCTTCCACAAGGTCCGGGTCAAAAACCCCGTCGAAGAGCACGGCCGGCTCCTTGTCAAAGCCTATGTTCGCAATCACGGATTCCGGATTCCGGGCTGCCAGTTCCTGGGCGCGGTTGTTCATGGCCAGAGAGACAGGCATCAGGTAGGTATCCTTGTCACCCCCGATCAGGTCGGTCTGCACAAGGAACAGATAGGCCGGGATCTTTTTCCCGGGGACCCTTATCACATCCAGGATGGTCAGTTCCCTCAACTTGCGCACATTGCCCAGGAACCACTGGCTGCGTATCAGATAGCGGTTCAGCAGGTCTTTTACTCCTGCCTGCATGGGAGCGCCCATCCCGGCCCACTGGGTGTTTGTGACCTGCAATGGCGTCCTTTCGGTATCCGCTGTTTCCTTCCCGGGTTTACGTAAATCGAACCAAAAGTAGTTCTTGAATTGCATGGAGAAAGACCATGGCTCGGCGGATATCGGAGGGAAGTCGTTCCGGCTGAACACTTCCATGGGTACCGAACCGGCATGCTCCCTCAGATCCAGTTCCACATGCTGGGAATACCTTGAGAGGTTGACCACCACCAGGATGGTTTCATCCTCAAACTCGCGCACAAAGGCCAGAATTTTGGGATTGGAGGTATTGACAAAGCGTATACTTCCCTGTCCGAATGCCTTGAACTGTTTCCGCTTGGCAATCACCCGGCGGGTCCACCACAGGAAGGAGGACGGATGTCGTTCCTGGTTTTCCACATTCACCGTGGTATAATGGTAGTTATGGTCGATTACGACGGGGAGGAACAGCCTTTGGGGGTCCGCATTCGAAAAACCGGCATTTTTGTCGGGAGACCATTGCATGGGTGTCCGGACCCCGTCCCGGTCGCCCAGGTAATAGTTGTCACCCATCCCGATTTCGTCCCCATAATAAACAATGGGGGTGCCCGGCATGGAGAACAAAAGGAAATTCAGCAGTTCAATGTTCCTCAGGTTTCCGCCAAACAGCGGGAAAAGGCGCCTGCGAATGCCTACATTCACACGTTTGCGGGGATCTTTCGCAAAGGTCTTGTACATATAGTCGCGCTCCACATCTGAGACCATTTCCAATGTCAGCTCGTCATGGTTCCGCAGAAATATCGCCCACTGACAATTGTCCGGGATCTGCGGCGTCTGCTCCAGGATGTCCACGATGGGGAACCGGTCTTCCATCTGCAGGGCCATGTATAGCCTCGGCATTAAGGGGAAGTGGAAAGCCATATGGCACTCGTCCCCGTCCCCGAAATAGTCGGCTGCATCGTTGGGCCACTGGTTGGCCTCTGCCAGCAGGAGTTTGTCCTGGTAATTCCCGTCCACATGTTTCCTCAGCTCTTTCAGGTATTCATGGGTCTCAGGAAGGTTCTCACAATTGGTCCCCTCGGCCTCGAACAAATAAGGGACC
>SLNU01000311.1 GCA_007132865.1 Bacteroidales bacterium
AATATTCCGGTTGTTCAGTCCGATTTCGGCAAAAGCTTCATCGGTGGGTGCAAATACGGTCAGTTGATTGCGTGATACCACACCTGCCAACCCGGTGCGGGCCAGGGCCACGTTCAGGGTGTTGAAAGTCGGTTGTACAGACATGGTTACCAGTTCGGGACCTTCCGGTCCAGGGCGAAACTCATTAAATTCATTGGAGAGCTTTCCAAAATCAGCCAATACATCAGGAATGCTGCTTTCCATGGTAGTCCGGTTTTCCATAGGGGCGATCTCCTCTTTTTCAGAACAGCTAACGGCAAAAATACCGATGGCCAGGATCAGGGCAAAACGCAGTGCGTTCATGCGGTTAAATAATTTTTGGGTTTTCATAGGTTTTTGGTTTAGGGTTTGCATTATTTGTTTTTGATGCGCTTTTATTAGCGAATTTGAAACATAAACATGGAATTGCACAGAAATGTTTAACAAAAATGAAAAAAAATTAAACAAAAAATAAACCAATTGAAAAATTCCCTGATATACCAGGGGATTGCCGATTTATTTTTTTTTATTTGCTATCTTGCCTTTCGCTTTTTCTAAACTTTAATTTTCCTATCATGCAGAAAACCGCATCATTTATTTTGGTATTTGTTCTATTCGTGTTGTATCATGGCTCTCCCGCTTTCGCAGATGCTGGCAGGAGTATCCCGGCCGACACCATTGTAAAAACCACCCACCAGGTGACCATCAAGGGGCAGCGGATCTCGTTTGACGCGACGACCGGTACCCAGCCGGTCTGGAACGAAAAGGGAGAGGCAGTGGCAGCCGAGCACTTTACCTATTATGAGCGCCACGGGATATCCGACAAAGGAAAAAGACCGCTGGTGATTTCTTTTAATGGCGGACCCGGTTCGGCTTCTGTCTGGATGCATCTGGCCTATACCGGTCCGTATGTGCTGAATATTGATGACGAAGGATTCCCCATCCAGCCATACGGTTTCCAGGAAAATCCATATTCCATTCTGGATGTGGCCGACATCCTGTATGTGAATCCTGTGAATACGGGGTATTCGCGGGTGTTGGATCCGGATACCGACCGCTCATTCTTTTTTGGGGTCAATGCGGACATACGGTACCTGGCCGACTGGATCAATACCTTTGTCACACGAAACCAACGCTGGGTTTCTGCAAAATACCTGATAGGAGAAAGTTATGGTACCACCAGGGTATCCGGCCTTGCCCTTGAGCTACAAAATGCGCACTGGATGTACCTGAACGGGGTGATCCTGGTTTCCCCGACCGGGCTTGGGATCTCCCGTGACGGTCCGGTCTCCGCCGCCAACCGCATTCCCTATTTTGCGGCCGCTGCCTGGTACCATGAAAAGCTGCCTGCTGCCCTTCAGCAGAAGGATCTGTACGAGGTTCTGGAAGAAGCCGAGTACTTTGCCATCAACGAATTGCTTCCGGCCATGGCCATGGGCGGTTTTTTGGAGCCGGAAAGGCGGGAGGCGATGGCTGAGAAAATGGCCTGGTATTCCGGGCTGCCTGCAAAAACCATCTTGCAGCACAACCTGGATGTTTCCACCAATGCCTTCTGGAAATATCTTTTACAGGACGAGGGCTTTACGATCGGGCGGCTGGATTCCCGTTACCTGGGCCTCGACCGCATGGACGCCGGCATGGGTCCGGACTTCAACTCCGAACTGACCTCCTGGCTGCATTCCTTTACCCCGGCCATAAACCATTATTTCTCCACCAAGTTGAACTTCCGCACGGACATCAAGTACAATATGTTCGGACCGGTCAGACCCTGGGATTCATCGGGTGACCGCACCGGAGAGAACCTGCGCCAGGCAATGGCCCAAAACCCATTCCTGCATGTGATGTTCCAGGCGGGCTATTACGACGGGGCCACGACCTATTTCAATGCCAAGTACACGATGTGGCATCTGGATCCCAGCGGCAGGCTGAAAGACCGCCTGAGGTACGAAGGGTATCGCAGCGGACATATGATGTACCTGCGAAGGGAGGACCTGGAGTCCTCCAACGAGCACATCCGCGAGTTTATAAAGCAAAGCACCCCCGGGGAGGGAGTGCCTGCAAAATACGATCGGTAAAACTTGGTCTGGCTTGTTCGGTCTGGCTTGTTCGGTCTGGCCTATTCGGTTGGCTTGTCCGGTTTATTCGATGGACTCTCCCGGCTGCCGCCACCTGACTTCGTAATAGCCCGGCCGTTCCTCAACGGCACGCCTTAGGAAATCATCCGGATATCCGAAGGTGCTTGGCCAGGGGGTCAGGGCCTCGGTCTGGCGTATGTATCCGTCGTTGTACTTCACAAAGAGGTAACCTCCCAGTTGCCTCCAGCGCTCAACGGCATATTCGGCAAAGTTCACGCTGAAGTCTGTCAGGTATTCCTCCATGATGTCCTTGTCCGTTTCATGCAGTGATTTGGCGGCCATGTCCACGGCCGCGGTCATGGTATGGGCGCGGTGTTCGATCTCCTGCTGTACCTTTTGGATGTCCTGTATCATATAATTGTACAACCCGTAAGCAAAGTTCGACACCAGCGTGAACACCCAGTAGGAGGAGTCCCAGTCAAACTCAATCGAATTTCCGGTGGTGAGGGACCTGGGCATGTTATTCATTCCAAGGTACAGGGGCATATAGGCATTGGAGTAGTTGTCGTCCAGACCGTACCAGCAAATGCCGCCAATCTCGTCGGGCAGCCAGTTGCGTGCCTGGGTAATATACGAAAATGCCGTTTGCGGTTGTGAGATCGGGCGCTCCCATGAGTAGTCGGTATCATCCCCTTCGAGTTTGAACACCACAGGACGCCAGCGGTAAGGGTTGCCAAACGGACCTGCACCAATTCCTTCCCCGGTATAATAAGGGGTATCGTGAAAATGGTCACGGTGAAAGGCGATCATGTCTTGTATGCTAATTTTTTCATCCGGTTTCACAAAGAGCGGGTAAGGATCTGCCCCTTCCACACACCGCCAGTAGTCCGCCGAAAACTCCTTCGAGGGAGCTGCCCTGCGGAAAATGCTCCATACGCGGCTTTCACAAAGCAGGAGCGACCTTGGTGTTGGCGGTGCGTAAGCATCCGCAAAACTGAAATCCTCCCTGCGGCCTTCAAACCATCCCATTTCACGGGCAAAATCCACCACGTCCTCTGCCCACATCCAATGGTCCGTGTCGTTCCAGTCCACAAACCGGATTCTGCTTTGGTTGGCATGGGCCGAAATATAGCCTTCGGGCACCCTGGCACCCACCCATACGGCGCCTTTGCCATGCTGGCCCTTGCCGATAAAGTCAAGCACCCAAGCTTCGTTCTTGTCGGCAATGGAAAAGGATTCGCCGGTATCCCGGTATCCGTATTCCTTCACCAGCTGGTCCATAATCAGAATGGCCTCGCGGGCTGTGCTTGCGCGCTGCAGCGTGATCCAGATCAGGTTGCCATAGTCAAACACGCCTTCCCCGCCATGCAGCTCGGAGCGGCCGGTAAAGGTGGTCTCCGCAATGGATACCTGGTGCTCATTCATGTTGCCGACCACCTTCCAGGTTCTGGCCGGCTGGGCGATCCGTCCCAAAAACGCTTCGTCCCGGTAACCGAAAAGGTCCAGCGAATCCCCGGGCTGGTACTCCCCGCCTGCATAGTAATACAATGGGGTCATGAAGCCGGCCACATCATAGGTCCAGCTGGTCATTACACTGCCGTCGGCACTGGCCCCCCTGGAAACAAGCACACTTGTACAGGCACCCGCCTGCCGGGGTCCGGCCGGCAAAAGAAAAAGAAAAAGAAAAACGTTCAAAAAGATTTTACGCATTGTTGTTGGCTTTGGCATTGTTA
>SLNU01000087.1 GCA_007132865.1 Bacteroidales bacterium
ACAGGTGCAACTGGGCGATGGCTCTGCCTTGCGGCTGACAGTGGCCAGGTATTATACCCCTTCGGGGCGCAGCATACAGAAACCTTATGAGAACGGGCGGGAGGATTATTACGCAGACTATTTTCAACGCCTGATGGATGGGGAGTTGGATACCGCCGACAGCATCCGTTTCGATGACTCCCTGCGGTTTGAAACCCTGAACGGCAGAACGGTTTATGGTGGGGGCGGCATCATGCCCGATGTGTTCATTCCCATGGAAACCGGGGAACATACCGTCTTTTTCAACCAGGTCGCCAACCGGGGCATCCTCTACCGCTTTGCATTCGACCACAGCGACCGGAACAGGTCCGCATTGTCACGCTACAGAGATGCGCAGATGTTTATTTCTGAGTTCAGCGTCGGACCGGCCCTCTATGAAGAGTTCACTGCTTTTGCCAGAGAGCAGGGCGTCCGTCCCGGTTCGGGAGACCATTCGGCAAGCGAGGCATTTATCAGGAACCATCTGAAAGCCTATATCGGCAGGAATCTTTTTGGCAACGAGGCCTTTTTCCCCATCCAGCACGCCATGGATCCAGCGTTTATAAAGGCGATGGAGGTGTTGCAGACAAACCAGGTCCCCCGTCTTTTGTCTGTTGCAGAGTCCCGTTAGAATCCCGAAGTGACCCTTAGACACCCTTTAGAGTCCCTTTCGATTCCTTTTAAAGTCCGATCTGCGGACCGATCTTCTTCATCGCCCCCAGCGAGATCTCCACAAACTCCTGCAGGCTCAACCCGATCTTTTCACACTCCATGATTGTTTCCCGCCTTACGGAAGCGGCAAAGGCCTTTTCCTTCATCCGTTTCACAATGGATTTGGGCTTCACGCTTTCAACTTTTTTATCCGGGTACACCAGGGCGGTTGCCGTAATCAGTCCGGTGATTGTTTCCCCGGCTGCCAGGGCATGGTGAAAAACCTTGCTGCGCTCTTGCCCGTGTGCCGCATCTTCATTATGCAGCATGACAGCTTCGATGATTTCCGGGTCAAGTCCTTTTTCACGAAGAATCCTGGCTGTTTCCATCGAATGGGTATGCATGTCGGCAGCCGTGAGTTCCACATCCAGGTCGTGCAGCAAACCGGCCAGCGCCCATTTGTCCGCATCCTCCCCGAGTCGCTCTGCAAGAGCACGCAGCACGGCCTCCGAGGCCAGGCTGTGGGCAATCATTTTTTCATTCTTTACATGGGCGTGCAACAGGGTCAAGGCTTCTTCTCTTTGCATGGTAATAAATTTTTACGAAAATAAATAATTTCCCGTTCTTTCCAGACAGACCAATCCCGTATTCAACCCCGTATAGAAAATACACTTCACGTATGATTCAGCCCATCCCTGAAACGAACGGTTTCCCTGATCCGGTGTATGGCCCTTTCTGCCTCCATAAGGTTCAGGGACTGGTCCCCGTCAGAGATTGCCCGTTCAGGAGTTTCGTGGATCTCCATCAGCAGTCCGTCTGCCCCGGCCATGACCGAAGCCAGCGCCATGGCCTCCACATACGCCCTCACCCCCACCCCATGCGAGGGGTCACTGAACACCGGCAGGTGGCTCTTCTCTTTCAGATAGGGAATCGCATTCAGGTCCAACGTATTGCGGTAGGCCTTTTCAAAAGTGCGGATCCCCCTTTCACACAAAATGATCTTTTCGTTGCCGTTTGAAAAGATGTACTCGGCAGAAGCCAGCAGCTCATCCAGCGTCGAGGACATGCCCCGCTTCAGCAACACCGGCTTATCGACCTTTCCGAGTTCGTCCAGCAGGTTAAAGTTCTGGGAGTTGCGTGTTCCCACCTGAAAAATATCCACGTAGTCGTGCATCTCCGCGATCTGCGAAACCTGCATGACCTCGCTGACAATGCGGATCCCATTCGCCCGGCAATGTTCAGAAAAAATTTTAAGTCCGTCAATCCCCAAGCCCCTGAAGGAATAAGGAGAGCTTCGCGGCTTGAATATGCCCCCGCGCATCAGCTGGATGCCGTTTTTTTTCAAAAAAGCAACCATCTGCAACACTTGCTCCTCGTTTTCGATGGAGCACGGACCCATTCCAATGGTAAACCGGTTCCTGGAGATCTTCATGCCATCTCCCATCGGAATCTCTGTGGTATTCACCTTCCAGAGCCTGGATACCAGCTTGCTGGCGTCTGACACAACGTGCACATCGCGCACCCCGGCAAGGCTGCCCAGCAGGCGAATATCCACCCTGGCTTTCCCGGTGCAGATGATATATGATCCGTACTGGGTCTTAACCGGTGAAGGCTTGTACCCTATTCCCCTGACCACTGTGTAAATCTCCTGCAGTTCCTGCCCGGAGCAATTATCTGTCAATTGTATCAGCATGGTTTCCTGAATAATGTATTAAACACCCAGTTTGTCGAACAATGCCCGCACGGCAAGTTCCTCGCTTTCATTTTCTTCCAGGGCCCGGATAAAGGCAGTCCCCACAATCGCCCCCGCCCCGTAGGCCTGCGCCAGGGACAGGGATGCATGGTCCTGTATCCCGAAACCCACCAGAAAGGGATGCCTCAGGTGCATGTCCCTCAGCCGTTCCAGGTAGGCACGTTTTTCCTGCTGGTCCCCTGATTTGTTACCGGTGACCGATGAAGCACTCACTGCATAAATGAAGGAGGTGCTTAGCTCATCAATCATCCGTATGCGATTTTCGCTGGTTGTGGGCGTAAGCAGAAAAATATGGTGCAGGCCGTTTTCTTCAAAAAGGCTTTTATAGTCGGATGCATATACCTCCGGGGGCAGGTCCGGCAATATGACCGCCGCAGCACCCGCCTCCCCGGCCCTTCTGCAAAAGTCTGACACCCCATATTGCAGCAGAGGGTTCAGGTAGCCCATCAGCACAAGGGGCATGTTTATACCGGCCGCACTGATCTGTTCCAGCATGGTGCCCACATCCATGCCATTGCCGATGGCCCTGGCGCTGGAATGCTGAATAACCGGTCCGTCTGCCAGGGGGTCAGAAAAGGGCATGCCCACCTCTGCAAAATCCACGCCCGCCCCTTCCAGGGCTTTCAATACGGGTACCGTACTGTCCCGCTGCGGAAAACCGGCGGTAAAATAGACCGAAAGCAGGTCTTTCTTTTTTTGTTCAAGCAGTTTCGTAAGTGCATTCATGGCTGTGAATATTTCGGAGATTCGCCGGAGTCCTCAAAGTGGTCGCGGAACACCCCCATGTCCTTGTCCCCCCGCCCCGAAAGGTTGATGACCACCACATCGTCCGGCTTAAACGTCATTTTGTCGAGCAATGCCAGTGCATGTGCCGATTCCAGGGCCGGGATAATGCCTTCGGTACGGGTCAGCCGAAGCGCGGCATCCAGGGCTTCTTTATCTGTAACGGGCAGGTAGCTGGCCTGTCCGCTGGCATGCAGGTAGGCGTGCAGGGGACCGATGCCCGGATAATCCAGTCCGGCAGATACGGAGTGCGCCTCCATGACCTGGCCGCCAGGGGTCTGCATCAGCAATGTCATGGTGCCATGCAAAACACCCTTTTTCCCAAGGGCGATGGTCGCTGCAGTCTTTCCGGAATCCAGTCCGGCCCCGGCCGCTTCGGCGCCGACCAGCCGGGTATGCCCGTTGCCGATGAAATGGTAAAAAGCTCCGGCCGCATTGCTGCCCCCACCGACGCAGGCAATTACCACGTCCGGCTTGTCTACCCCTTCCACAGCCAGCAACTGCCGGCTGATCTCTTCGCTGATCACCGACTGGAAACCGGCCACCATTTCAGGATATGGATGGGGACCGATCGTGGAGCCGATCAGGTAATAGGTGTCTTCCGGATGGTTGA
>SLNU01000211.1 GCA_007132865.1 Bacteroidales bacterium
GCCTCAATGTCTTCTTCCGTTGTGTTGAATGCTGTCATCCACCTGACTTCGCTGCGGCCCTCGTCCCACACATAAAAAAAGTATTTCCTTTTCAGCTTCTCGATGGCCGGTTTGGGAATGATGGCAAAGACCCCGTTGGTCTGCACCGGCTGGGTGATCTGAACCTGGGACAAGGCGGAAAGTTTATCTGCAAGCAGGCTGGCCATCCGGTTGGCGTGCCTGGCATTCTGCAGCCACAGCTCGTTCGACAACAGGGCATTGAACTGGGCGCTCAGGTACCGCATTTTTGAGGCAAGCTGCATGCTTTGCTTTCGGGTGTACATAAAGTCTTCCGCTAGCTCTGGCTTAAGAAATACCACAGCTTCCCCCAGCATCATTCCGTTTTTGGTGCCCCCGAATGAGAGCACATCCACACCGGTATCCGTGACCATCTCCCGCATCGTAATGCCCAGGCTTGCTGCCGCGTTGGCAATGCGTGCACCATCCATATGCAGGATCAACTGGTTTTCCCTGGCAAACCGGGCAATTTCGGAAATCTCTTCGGCAGTATAAACCGTCCCCAGCTCCGTAGCCTGGGTGATGGAGATGATCCTGGTCTGCGCATGGTGCTGAAAACCGGTGGAATGCAACAGGGGTTTGATCTGTCCTGTCCGTATTTTGCCGTCCGGTGCCGGCAGCGCATGCAACTTGCATCCGGTGAATTTTTCAGGGGCCCCGCATTCGTCGTGCTGAATATGTGCCTTGTCGGCGCATACAATGGCGTTAAATGGCCGGCTAAGGTGGGAGAGGGCAGAAACATTGGCCCCGGTGCCATTGAACACCAGGAATGCCTTCGCCTGTGGTCCGAATTGTTCCTTGAACAACTGTTCGGTCTTCAAGGTATGTACATCGTCTCCATAGGCTATTGCATCGCCCTGGTTGACCTCCAGGATTGCCCGCATGACCGATTCGTGCACCGGGGCATTGTTGTCACTGGCAAAGCTTTTGAATGTCTGCATCTGGAAAAGGCTAAAATTAATGGCCAAATGTACCCATTTGTTTATTCAGAACAAAGTCCCATTATTTCACCAGGGTACGGGGAATATCGGGAGGCAGACGGGTCAGAAGCTGGTAGTTTAGCTGGTTGCTCATCTCACAGAAGGAGGCGATGCTAATGCTTAGCCGACCCTGCTTTCCTACGATCACCACCTCGTCGCCCTTTTCCACTCCGGGCACATCCGTCACATTGAGCGTGATCGTATTCATGGTCACCGTCCCGATTACCGGGACCCGTCTGCCCCGGATCAGGACCCGGCCGGTATTGCTGAGAGACCGGCTGAAACCATTGGCGTATCCGACAGGGATGACCGCAATGCGGGTTTTCTTGTTGGCCAGGAAAGAGGATCCGTAACCAATAAACTGCCCGGCTTCCACGTCCTTGACGACCATTACGCGGGATTTCCACGAAAGCAGCCGCTTGAGGTCATCGCCTTTGGAAGTGTCTTTCCTGAAGCGGAACATATGGGTTTCCGGGCTGGGCCAGTAGCCAAACTGGGCGATTCCGAAACGCACCATATCCATGATGGTTGTCGGATAGGTCAGTGCAGCCGCAGAGCAGGCCGTGTGCCGGTATGCCGGATGCAAGCCATTCCGCCCCAGATACCTTACAAATTTGCGGTACTCGACCAGCTGGTTCTTTATCCTGAGGTAGTTGGCCAGGCTCTCGGCACCAGCAAAATGGGTACATAGCCCTTCGAACTCAAAATGGGTAAGGTTTGCCTTCATGAAGGCAGCCAGTTTTTTTAATTCCCTGTATTCAAAGCCGGTGCGGTGAAAACCTGTCTCCACCTCCAGGTGCAGACGGGCTTTTCTCCCAATGCGTTTTGCAATATCGACCGCTTTCTCCAGGCGCCCCCAGTCAAAAACGAAAAATTCGATTCCGTTCTCAATGGCCCAGGACAACTCCTCGTCATCCAGGTAACCCATGATCATGATTCGTGAGCCCTCTGAGGCCACGGCAAACGATTCGTAAGCCTCTCCGGCACTGAAAACCGAGAAGTGCCTGATTCCGGAACGTTCTGCAAGCGGAATGATATTGCCAACGCCATGGCCATAGGCATTGCCCTTGATCACCGACGATATCCTTGCGTCCTTGCCGACGATCTTCCTGAGGTAACGGATGTTGTTTTTGTAGGCAGACTGGCTGATCTCAATGTATGAGGTATTGAACATCTTCAAAAGTATTAATCATCTTCTTTGTTACTTGCGAGACGCGCGATTTCCAGAAACATGGCAATGCCCGTTTCTATGATCTCATCCGGGAAGTCGTAGTCGTTGTTGTGGAGGCTGGGATGCTTTTCCCCGGATCCGATCCCGAACAGTGCCCCAGGAAATTGCTGGGTGAAATGTCCGAAATCCTCCGACCATCTGAAAGGATCTTCAATGTCAAGCACCCTGGCCCCGTTGGCCCCTGCGGCTTTCCTGACCGTATCGGTCGCCCCTATTTGATTGTGGGTGGCGGGAAACACTTCCGTATAGCGTATGCTTGCTTCCAACCCATTCCGGTCTGCCAGGGTTTTCACCAGGGATTCAGCCCTGCGGGTAAACACTTTCATGTCATCGTTCAGGAAACTGCGCAGCGTGGCCATCACCACTCCTTTTCCAGGATTGGTGCCAAATGCAAGCTCGCCAAGCTTTACATGAATAATGGTCAGCAGCACAAAATCCCGGAATGCTGAGCTCTCTGCGGGAATACCCTGAAGTCCGCCAATCAGCTCCGGAAGTATGAGTCCCGGACTGTTTCCCTGCTCCGGATGTGCGGCATGTGATGAGCGGCCGGTAAGTTCAATGATCATCCCCTTGGAGGCAGAAGCAAAAGGTCCGTCTTTCACGACAATAGTCTTTTCAGGGTATCCTGGCAGGTTATGGAGCGCATAAACCTGGTCGGGCAGGATTTCCTGAAACAGGGGATCCTTGATCACTTTTTCTGCACCCTGTCCCGTTTCCTCCTCGCCCTGGAACAACAGAACCACGCGCCCTCTTTCAGGCCTTTCCCGGCCCAGGACTGCCGCCACCCCGGCCAGGATTGCGGTATGCCCGTCGTGTCCGCATTTATGGGAAACCCCCTCATGCTGGCTCTTGTAATCGAATTCATTGGCCTCCTGTATGGGAAGCGCATCCAGGTCTGCGCGGAACAAAATGGTGGGGCCTTCCTGCCCGGAATCAAAAATGGCTGCAAGCCCATGTCCCCCAATTTTTTCAATGATCCGGTCGGGTCTTTGTTTTTCCAGAAAAGCCTTAACCCAGCCTGCTGTTTGCCTTTCGTTTCCCGAAAGTTCAGGGTAGCGGTGAAGGGTCTTTCTCAACTGGACCAAGTCCTCCAGGATCTCTTTGCTGATCGATTCGGTCATATAATAAGTTTTCCGGTGTTTGAAAACAGTCGAAAATAAGAAAAATATAAGGATTGGATTCCATTTCTGCCGGTTTTTTTCTAATCCATGCCGGCTTATCACCGTCTTTCCTGCCGTTGATATGAACGCAAGGCAAAGTGATGCTTGCAACAGGGGCAGGCGGGCTGCAATTTTTTTTATATATTTAACACGAATAAATAATCTGCCGTACAACCAAAATCTCAGGAAATGTATAACCGGGCTATATTGAATATCAAACCATTGGGCTTCATGTGGCCCACCAGTGATCCTTTTATTTTCTGCGTGCACCATCTGGACCATTACCCTTCCGGGAACAGCGACATGGGTCCTGCCGCATCCCTGGCCGGACGATACCTGGGCCAGGACTTTACCGTAAAGGATGGGTGGCGCATGTACCACGGAGA
>SLNU01000349.1 GCA_007132865.1 Bacteroidales bacterium
ATCCAAGCGGAAAGATGTGATGGAGGTTCGGCTTGTCGGTGAGTTGGTAGTAGACCTCCGAGATCACCTTGCGGTCCGGATGCTGCCAATCTCGGGGTTCATGGCTTGCGAGGAGGGAGAGAATGGCCCGAGAGTACCTCCCTCGCGAACTGTACGAAGCGGTACGGATACGCGACCGATCGAGGAGCACCTCCTCGAGCTCCCACCTCTCTCCGCGCTTGTTCTCTAGAAGCAGGTCCACCTGAAGCCACAACATGCTGGTGCTCCTCAGCACTCGTTCGTTGTGAAAGGCCACATACCAGAAGTATCGCTTCAGGAAGTCATAGTCGGGGTCGTCGTGCTCGTAGAAATAGCAGGTCAAAGCCAGGTAAAGGTACCGGAATGGAACCAGCGCTGGTCCCGTGATGTTCAGATGGTTGTCCAGGAGATCGAAGGTCTTTTTCAAGGCCCGAGTAACCCCTGGCCAAACAGCCTGGAGCTCGTCCGCTGTGAGTTCATTCAGGAACCGATCGGTAACGTTCCTAACCTTTGAGTTCGACAGTCTAGTGCGAACTACGGCGGCCGCAGCCTGCAGAATGGTCAGGTCATCCAAGTCTGAAAAGCCACTCCCCTCGATCGATTCACGAAAGGAATCCACGAGATCACGGAGATAGAACCCTCCTGCAGTGGTGGCACTTCGACTGCCCTTCGGGTTCTCAGCACTGGCAGTGGGCGGACGAAATGTCTTTGCCACCACGATGTCGAAGATATCCAGCGGTGTTCCGGCTTGATTCACCCGCTCGAAGATCTGGCAGACCTCCGCAACCTGGATCCCCTTCAACTCAATGAACGCGACTCTGTAGCTGTCGAGCGCCTGCTTGAGTTCCCGCAACCGCTCCCGGAAAGGATCGTCATAATCGGGATGCAGTTTGTTCAGAGCTCGATCCAGATCGCCAAATTCAAAGGCTATCTTCCTGAGCGGCACGATATATCCCTTCTCCCACCGGCGCTTACGTTCGTTGTTCCGATGAGGAACGCGACCGTGATCGTCAATCTCGCTCCAGAAGAGAAAGCGGTTCTTGTAGGTTTCGTCCTCCGGTTCCTCAGTCCTCGGAATCGAGAGGTCGAAGTAGACGGTCGGATCGAAGTCCTCTTTTCCTGCGATGCGACCCCCAAAGATCGAAGTCAGTAGGGAGGTAGTCCTCTGTTGCCCGTCCAAGATGTATTGGTACTCATGACGAGGCCGATCATCAGAGATCTCGTGGCCACCGATCTCCCGATGCCCGTGAAGGCGAATGTTGGACCTCCAAACCAGGATGCTTCCAATCGGATAGAACCGATAGATCGAATCCCAGAGTTTCTTGACGCTATCCCGCTCCCACACCACATCCCGTTGGAACGTAGGGATCTGATACTTCTTCTGGCGCAACTCGTCGAGAAACGTGGTGATTGCGCTGTCGGTCGGCTGGATTCGATCTGGGGTCGGCATGAGACTCCGGAGGTCGGATTGCGGGGCGAGTCGAGTTTGGAGGGAAGCCACGGCTACTGGGCAGGCCTGAGCAAGTCATTTTAGGTGCCGACCAGGCTGGAAGCAAAGAATCGAGGGTGCGTCATCTCCACGGAGTCCAACAGCCAATCAGGTGGGTCTACGTGAAGAACCAGGGGAAGGCCCTCCAAGTTGTCGGTCCGACATCGTGAACTTCCCTGTGAGCTGTCACGAGCCTCAAGCATAGAACCGGATGGCCAACGTAGGTCGAACTCGAGTCAGTATCGCTCTTTCCCCCGTCGGTCTTGCCACGTCGAAGTCGATCTCTCGCCGTCCATTCTCGGCGCCGGGGAGATCGGGCTAGTACTTTGAGAAGTCCCCTGAACGGGCGTGCTTGATTGCTTTTGAAAAGCTGCATGACGTCTTGCATCCCTTCAATAACCGGGTGGAGGGAGCTGGTCGCGTCGGAGGGGTAAGCAC
The DNA here is from genome assembly GCA_007132865.1 of Bacteroidales bacterium. Next base: position 1,946 of record SLNU01000349.1, read on the forward strand.
AACATCCTGACCGGCGGACCGGAAGGGAGCACCCACTGGCCCGAGACAACCTACAGAAAGTACGTCCTCCCCCCCTGAACGCAGCCGAGGGAACTAAAGGTGCGTTTCCTCCTTGCATGCCGGGGCATGCTCAGCCTCCGTTTTCAAGGCAGGATGCGCTGTTTCCGGGAGCTCTTCCGGACCTTCGGCCTTCCCCGTCGGATCCGTAGCGATAACGGACATCCCTTCGCTTCTACCGCGATCGTCGGCCTCTCCCAGCTCTCCGTCTGGTGGATCTCTTGGGGGTGCTCCCCGAGCGCTTCGAGCCCCGAAAGCCCCACCAGAACGGACATCACAAACGCACGCACTTTACCCTCAAGAAGCGCACCGCGCTTCCTCCTCATGGACCCCCTGCGACCCTCTCGGCCCAGCAGCGGCGGTTCGATCCCCTTCGTCGGTCTATAACTTCGAGCTCCCCCACGAATCCCTCGACATGCACCTCCCGTCGGAGCTCTACCATCCTTCCGAGCGGCTCCTTCCCAGCAGCCTGGCGCCCATCGAATACCCCGGCCACTTCGCGATCCGGCGCGTCTCTGGAGACCACACCATGCGATAGAACCACCAAAAAGTCTTCGTCAGCACCCTTCCCAAAGGCCGCAAAGTCGGCCTCGAGCCCATCGGGGACGGTGTCTTCGCCGTCTACTTCAGTCCCCTTCGTCTGGGGTGGCTCGATGAGGTCGATTACCGGATCATGGATGTGAAGGAGCGTACCACACGTTGCCGCTGATCTGTAAACCATCACCTGACTACGTTCTGTAAAGGATCACCTGCATGGTCACGCTCCGTCGGTACACTGACCCGTTCGGCCGTACCCATCTCCAGGTCGTGTTCACGCATCCGGACCACCTCTTACCTGATCCCCGTGTTGAATCGCAAAGGAGTCAAGCAAGAAGTCAACCAAGGTGTATGCCGTGTTCACAGCCAACCGAGCATGGTGCCTTCGAGTTCGATAGCGACGAGCATGGGCATCCCCGAGGCGGTTACGTAGTCCAGCCAACCCACCGACGATGCTGGTCAGCCCCGTCATGATGGGGAGTAGAAGCTGATCTACTCCATCTCCACTCGGGTCCAGGTTCAGTTGGCGTCGAACGACCTTGTAGAGCTTGGGCAGATCCCCCTTGAAGTCCTGATCCCCGCCGAGCCGGTCATTCATCTCGAGGAGAACGCTTTCCAGAAGAGCTCGAGCGCTGGTCACCGCCCCATCGAAATCACCTGCCTCGACCTTTCTCCGGCACTTCGAAAGCTGCTGCTGCATGAACTCCTTCGAGACGGGGTCCGACGAGTCCAAGTCCGGTTCGACCACGACCAAGTCATCCGCGACCGAGTGAACCGCGTACTTCAGTCCTTGCCTGTCCACCCGGAAACCGTCATACCGGAGAAAGCGATTCAGATAAAGCGCCGCCGCGTCTACATCGAATTCAGTGTCCAGGAACCGGCGTGGGTCCAATGCCGCTTCGACGGCCCGCAACATGCGGTCCGAGCCGTTGATCTCCTCCAGTTTGCCTTCGCAATACATCCAGCGCGAAGGAGATCCACCACCCCAGAGATACTCGTCTGAAAATCCGAGATCGTTGAAAAATGCCACTAGGTCAGGACCGCTCTGATAGGGGGCAATCGGCTCTCCACTGGGCAACGGATCCCCGGTTATCACTCGCTGGAGTGCCTTGATGCTCTTGGCTGCGATTCTCACGGCGATATTCAACTTTCCTAAGTCAAGCCAGTAGTGTCCGGTTATAAGTCGAAGAGCCACAACTGGTTGTGAATATGGCCCTCTTTCGCGGTGTAGCGCTCGGCCGAAAGCAGTTGTGCGAGAGGGGTTTTCTCG
>SLNU01000317.1 GCA_007132865.1 Bacteroidales bacterium
CGCCACGCGCGGCCGTCCGCCGCATTGAGGATCTCGAGCTCCATGTGAACGGGCGCCAGGTAGGTGGGGTCGCCGAACCGGAAGTGATCCGTGTCGGTTCGACTGGCCGCGGTCGTGACCGTGACGGCCACGCGGGAGAGGTCGGGGGTGGCGTCGGCAACCGAAACCAGCCTCACGTCGAGGGCGTCCTGGGGGGTGAGGGTGCGAGCCTCCTGGCCGTATGCCGGAATTGCGGCAGCCAGGCCCGCGAGGAGCAGGATGCCCCTGCGAACGTGGGTGAGCCAACGAGGGGTGACGACGGTGCGCATGAGGCCTCCCGGGCCGAGGGGCGGGATGGGGGGTCTGACGGACTTCCGGGTAAGGTACGTCCCCGGACCGGATCGTCGCGAGGGGGGCGATACGGCGATCTTGACCCGGAACCCGCCCGGGCGAGAAGTTGATTGGTATGACCCCTTATCGCGCTTCTGCTGGATCGCCGTCGGGCTCGCTTCGTCGACGCTGGAAGCTGGTGATCGGCCTCGCGGCCCTGTCTCTCATCGGCTGGATCCTGCTCGCCTCCCGGCTCGACGGCCCGCTGCCGGCGATCGGCTCGCCTCCAATACAGGCCTTGGTGGCACCGGTCGCGGATGATACCACGACGGTCACCTTCGCCCGGGACGTGGCCCCCATCGTCTTCCGGCATTGCAGCGCATGCCATCGACCTGAAGGGCCCGGGCCCTTCAGCGTCCTGACCTATGAGGAGACCCGTCCCATGGCCCGGGCCATGGCCGCGGCTGCGCAGGCCGGACGAATGCCGCCCTGGCTCCCCGCGCCCGGGCGTGGCGAGTTCGCCGGCGAACGACGGCTCACCGACCAGGAGGTGGACGTTCTACGGTCGTGGGCCGAGGTGGGTGCACCGCAGGGTGACCCCACCCGGATGCCGCCCCCGCCCGACCTGATGGATGGCTGGTACCTGGGCGAGCCCGATCTGATCGTGGAGTTGCCTGAGGCCTACGAAGTCCCGGCGTCGGGGAGGGATTTCTTTCGGCACTTTGTCGTTCCGCTGCCGTTTCCGGGGCTGCGGTGGATCCAGGCCGCGGAGCTGAGGATCGGCGATGCCAGCGTCGTCCACCACGCGGAGATGATGGTGGACCCGACGCCCACCGCTCGTCGTCTGGAGGACCGCGACCCGGGCCCGGGGTACGACGCTTCCTTCAGCGTGGGCACCGAGACGATGCCTCCGGGCTTCTTTCTGGGATGGACGCCGGGCCTGGTCCCGGCGCAGGACGAGGATGGTCTGGCCTGGCCGCTTCACGGAGAGACGGACCTGGTGCTGCAGTTCCACCTGATGCCCACCGGAGAACCGGTGGAGCTCACCGCGAAGGTGGGATTCCACTTCGCCGACGGGCCTCCTCAGCGGGTCCCGACGATCTTGAAGCTGACCTCGGAGACGATCGACATTCCGGCGGGTCAGCCGGACTACGTGGCCGTGGATCGCTACGAGATTCCCGTCGACGTGGAACTCCTTGGGATCTATCCCCACGCGCACTTCCTGGCCCGGGAGTTCCAAGTCGTGGCCACCGTCCCCGGGGAAGGGGACCGATGGCTTCTTCACATTCCCGACTGGGACTTCAACTGGCAGGATGCGTACCGGTACCGGGAGCCGATCCGCCTTCCGGCCGGCACGGTGGTGGAGGCCCGGATCGCCTACGACAACTCGGCGGACAACCCTCAGAACCCTCATCATCCGCCCCAGCGGGTGACACACGGGCCCCGCTCCACCGACGAAATGGGTGATGTCTACCTGAGACTGCTCCCGAGCGACCCGGCCACCCTTGCCGTGCTCGAGCGGGACCTGACGGTGAAGGGGCTGCGGGACCGGGTGGCCGGGTTCAACCACCGCCTGTCGCAGGATCCCGATGACGCCGTCGCGCTACGAGGCCTGGGCGAGACGTACCTCTCCATCCAGGCGTTCGACGAAGCCGTCCCCTTTCTGGAGGGTGCGCTGGAGCGCGAGCCGGACGATCACGCCACCCGTTACAGCCTGGCCATCGCGCTGCAGGGAATGGGGGCGCTGGAGGAGGCCCTGGAACAGCTCCGGCACGTGAGTCGAGCGGTGCCGGGCGAGGCGGCACCTCAGCTGGCCCTGGCCAATACGCTGGTCCTGCTGGACCGGGAGGATGAGGCGGTGGACCGCTACCGGACGGTGCTGGAACTCGAGCCGGGGCATGCAAGCGCCACGGGGAATCTGGCGGTGGTGCTCCTGAGGCTCGGCGAGACGGAGGAGGGGCTCGAACGGGCTGTTGAAGGGGTCGAGGCTTACGCCGCGCTCGATGACCGTGAGTCGGCGATGGAGCTTCTGGAGTTCGGTCTCGAGGTGGCCCGGAGCGTGGGAGCGGAAGGGGTGCTCGAGCGGCTGGAGGAGTTTCGGGCGCACCTGGCTCGATAGTCAGAGCTTTCCCCGGGCGAAACGCCTGGAAGTCCGATCGGACTTCTAGCCCTCATCGTTCGTTCGAGGTGGCCCCCGGTCTTCCCCTTCGTCCTCGCCGGAAAGCCGGTCCACCTTGTCGGAAATGCTGGAGACGTTCTCCATGAGGGTGTCCAGGTCCATGCGGAGCCGGTCCCGGTACGCCCTCTCCCACTCGTAGTAGGTGCTGGTCTCTCGGTCCATGACCGCCACGATGACGCCCACGAAGAGGTTCACCACCGTGAAGGTCGCCAGCACGATGAAGCTGACGAAGAAGATCCAGGCCATGGGATAGACCTCCAGGACGGCGTCGGCCACATCGGGCCAGTCTTCCAGGGTCAGGACCATGAAGAGGGTGTACATGGATACGAAGAGGTCCCCGAAATACTCCGGGACGCCTTCACCGAAGAGGTTGGTGCCGATGATGGCCGAGATGACGATGATGAGGAGCAGGAGCGCCGCCACCCACGAGATGCCGGGGACGGCGGCCACCAGGGCCTCACCCACCCGGCGGAGGTGCGAGACACCCGAGAGGACCCGCAGGAGCCGGAGCGCCCTCAGGATTCGGAGGGCCGAGATCCCCGTCACCGTGCCCGGCGCCGAGATGGCCACCACGAGGAAGTCGAAGATGCTCCACCCGTCGCGGAAGAAGGCCCGCCCGTTCGCGATGATCCGGAGGATGATCTCCACGATGAAGATCCACACGATGAACCGATCGATGCCCTGCAGGATCTGCCGGGTCTCCTGAGCCACCCCGGGCATGACGTCCACCGCCAGGACGAGCCCGTTGATGAAGATCAGGACCAGAATGGCGTCGTGAAACCTCTTGCCGTTTACGATGGCGGCCAGGCGTTTTCGCACGGTGTTGATCCTCGGGTTGTGTGCGTTTGGGGGTGGCTCGGTGACCGGACCCGTTCCCTTTGGGCCGACAGTATAGGGCCTCACAGGCGTGTGGTCGAACCGACCGCTACCGGCACAATGGGCTCAAGCCACCGGCGCGGCCACCAGAACCAGGGTCATGATGAGGATGAGGAGCCCGAAGATCGCCCCCCGGGGAGGAGGGGAGTTCTCGCGGGTCAGGCAGGCCAGTCGAGTGCGGAGACGGCTGCGGGTGCCCCCACCCCGTTCCGAAGGGGGCGCGAGCATCCATTGAAGGAGCGCCCCAATCTCGGGACCGAAGCCCATCGGGCCCGCATCGGCCACGACCAGAGCCAGGAGGGCCGCCAGCAGCGGCCCGACCATCAGAAGACTGATCCAGACCACGGGTTCCACCGTCACCCCTGACGATTCCCCGTAACGGTCATGTCCGGAACCCGGAGCCTGGGGCCGTCATGGGCCGACCCTGGTCAAGGCTCCACCAGGA
>SLNU01000132.1 GCA_007132865.1 Bacteroidales bacterium
AGGCTGCCGAGCCCGGTGCAAAGGTGGTCTTTATGGGGGACCTGAATGACAACCCGACGGATGTCAGCATTCGGAGGCATTTGCGTAGCCGGGGCAGCCGGGAGAACATTGCCGGGAACGAACTGTACAACCCCTTTGAAAGCCTCTATCGCAGAGGGATCGGGTCAAATGCCTGGCGTGACTCCTGGAGTCTGTTTGACCAGGTCCTGGTAAACCCTGCCTTGCTGGGAGACGACTACAGCTCATTTCGCTATTTCCGGGCGGAAGTGTTTAACAGGCCGTTCCTGCGCCAGCCATCGGGCAGGTTCCAGGGCTATCCTTTCAGAAGCTATGGCGGCGGGGTATACCTGGGCGGCTATAGTGACCATTTCCCGACCTATGTGTTTTTGATCAGAGAAAAATAAATCTTTTGCCATGGCCCGTAAAAAACGCAGGCGCAAGCCCATCCGATTCCGCCAGATTACATTTAAGCTCACAGAGGGACAGAAAGCGGCACTTGACAGGTATTGCAAAACCTATCAAACCACTCCGATCAGGTTCATTAAGGCCTTGGTGAACGGCCATGTAGAGAGGTACCGTCCGGATTCACCCCCACCAAATTTCGTGACAGAGAACCAGCTTGAGTTGTTTGAAGCGGAAGAATGAATCACCTGCTGGTATCTGGCTGCGAATGTCAGGCATCCACGTGTGTGTCGGTGAAACGCGTGTGTCAGACAAAATCCACGATGGTAGCCCCGGTGTGTGTCAGTGAAAATCCACGATGGTGGCCCCGGCTCCGCCACGGTCGGCATGCTCATCGCGGAACCGCCTTGCCTCAGCAATCGTCTGCAGGTATTCCCTGACAGCCATCCGTAAGATTCCGTCCCCCTTCCCGTGAAGGATTTTCACTTGTTTTACGTTTAGCAAAATGGCGTCATCCAGGTAGGAACGCAGCTTGCCGAGGGCTTCTTCTGCACGCATTCCCCTGAGGTCGGTTTGCGGACTGAAGGCAGCAGCTTTTTCGTTGAGGTTGAAAACCAGCCTGGTTCGTGAAGCAACGGGAGGAGGCAGGGAGGCGGTGTCTTTGCGGACTTTTTCCAGCTTGCTGACGGGGGTTCGGAACTTGATGCTGCCAAAGGAGACCACGGCCTGGCTGCCGGAAATCTCAAGCACTTCTCCGGGCGTTTCCTGTCCGATTACGCGAACCGTATCACCTGTCTTTACGGGTCCGGGTTCGGCCACCGGAGCAGCTGGCTGCGGGCGCGGCCTGCTCTTTTTCGGCCCTGACAGGGTCTCCTGCTCCTTCACGAAATTGTCGAGTTCTTTTCTAGCCTTGCGGGTTTGCTCTTTCCGGGCATCTGCTTCCTTGATCTCGCGGATGGTCCTTTCAATCATGCGGTTTGCATCTGCGAGGATCTTTTTGGCATCCTGCCTGGCCTGGATAAGGATGTCGCTTTTCCGGGTTTCAAGCTTGGTGCTCAGGCTTTCATATTTGTCAATCATCTCCGATAAAAAGGCATCTGCCGACCGGAGTTGTTTTTCCTTTTCTTCCAGCTCCAGTTTTTTGACCTCCAGGTCCTGCAGCTGCTTGTCAAAATCCAGGTCCTGCGTGCCCATCTGCATGGCGGCCCGGTCAAGGATCCCTTCGGGCAAGCCGATCGTACGGGCGATCTCAAATGCGAAGGAGCTTCCCGGGTTGCCCGTTTTAAGGCGGAACAGGGGTTTCATCTGCTTTGTGTCGAAGAGCATGGAGCCGTTCACTATTCCGGGCTGTTTTGATGCCATTAGCTTGAGGTTGGCATAATGGGTGGTCACCACGCCAAATGCCAGGTTGCGGTTCAGCTGTTCCAATATGGATTCGGCAAGGGCCCCGCCAATTCTCGGCTCGGTACCTGCACCCAATTCGTCGATCAAAAATAGCGTCTTCGCGTCGCTGTGCTCCACAAAAAACTTCAGGTTCAAAAGGTGTGAACTGTAAGTGCTCAGATCGTTTTCGATGGATTGCTGGTCGCCAATGTCTATAAAGATCCGTTCAAAAATGCCTGCTTCTGAATAGTCCTCCATCGGCACCAATAGTCCGCATTGCACCATGTATTGCAGCAATCCGCAGGTTTTCAGGCAAACCGACTTGCCGCCGGCATTCGGACCGGATATGACCAGAATCCGGTTTTCGCTGTCAAGCCTGATGGTAAGCGGTTCAACATGTTTTTTCTGGGGTTTGTAGGCCATGAACAATAGCGGGTGCCTGGCGTTCACCCACTGCAGCTGCGGGCCATCCACAAGCCTGGGTTTTTGGGCTTCCATCTCGACCGCAAGCCGGGCCTTCGCCCTTATCAGGTCCACCTGGCCAAGCATCAGATAGCATGCTTCCAGTTCGGGTATCAGCGGACGGAGCTTGTCTGCGAAGGCCTTCAGAATGCGGATGATCTCCCTTCTCTCGTCCAGGTCCAACTCATGGATGTGGTTGTTGATCTCGAATACCTCTTCGGGCTCCAGGAATACCGTTTGTCCGGTTGCAGACTGGTCATGCACAAAGCCCCTGATCTTGCGTTTGTGACCGGCCGGGATGGGGATGACCAGGCGGCCGCTCCTGAGGGCCAGCTCCACATCCTGTGCGATCCAGCCATTGGCCTTGCCTTCGCCCAGCAGCTGATTGATGCGGCGACTGGCCTTTGTTTCCAGTTCCCGCTTTTGCCGTCGGATTTCTGACAGGGCAGGGGATGCTGTACTTCTGACCACGGCCTTTTCATCTATGATTTTGCCGATCCCGGGCAGCAGGGAAGCATCCAGGTGCAAATCCTTAACCAGTCCTGCCAGCCAGGGGTAACTGGGTTCATTCTCCCCCCGGACCCGGGAAAAAAAGGCAATCACCTTCCCGATGGTCTCCAGGGACCGGCTCAGGTCCAGCAATGTTTCCGGCTCGGCAAAGGTGTCTTTCGGCCGCAAATGTTTGAACAGGGCTTCCGGGTCATAATAATTTGAACCCGGAAAAACCTCCCCCGACAACAGAATCTGCCGGAATTCCTCACATTGGTTAAGCTGAAGTTCGATCAGGCTGCGGTCTGATGAGAACCGGACTTTTTCAAGCTGCTTCCCGCCAAGCGAACTGAAGCATCTTATGCGCAGCATCTCCCTGACCCGGTCGAAGCCCGTTTTCTCCTCAAAATTGGCCGGATGGATCGTCGCGTTCATTGTTTTGCAAAGGTAGGATAACGGGCCAACAAATTGGCCGGATTTTTGTTCTATTTTACAGGGGCATAGCCTCGCTTATAGTGGTATAGCCTTGTGCGCATGAAAAAAAACATATTTTTCCTGTTGTTTTTCCTGGGGGTATCCTGGCCGGGTGTGGCCAGCGTCCTGCCCAAGGTGTACCTGCACCTTGACAATACCTATTACGCTGCCGGGGATTATATCTGGTTCAAGGCCTACCTGCTCGACGGGGTAACGCACAGGCCCTTGACGGGCGCCACCAATTTGTATGTTGAGCTGATCAACAGCCGTGGCAACCTTCTGAAAAAGCAGATGCTCCGCTCGGAGAATGGGATTTCCTGGGGGGACTTCAAGCTGTCGGATTCGATACCTGACGGGAACTATATGATCAGTGCCTATACCAATCCCATGCGGGAAATGGGTGAGGATTACCTGTTTAAACGGCAGATCTATATATCGAACCCCCATTTCCCCAAATACATACGCACCCGGGAGGTTGTAGCCAACAGGTCGTTCAACAGGCAGTTGCTCCGGAAATCAAGACGGGTGGAGTTCTACGTTTTTCCGGAAGGCGGACAATTGGTAAGGGGACTGCCAGTCAGGTTGGCATTTGA
>SLNU01000268.1 GCA_007132865.1 Bacteroidales bacterium
GGCAGGATGGTACCCTTTATTTTTCGTCGGATGGGCATCCCGGACTGGGCGGACTGGATATTTTTATGAGCGAAAAGACCCCGGAAGGGTGGACGGAGCCAGAAAACCTGGGCGTCCCGATCAACAGCCCGGGAGATGATTTCGGTATTACCTTCGCGGTGGGCAGGGAACAGGGGTTTTTCTCTTCCAACAGACCGGGCAGCCGTGGCTACGATATTTACTCCTTTTACCTGGCACCTCCGGAGTTTTCGATCAGCGGACTGGTACGGGATGATTCCACCCAGGTACTTCTGCAGAATGCCACGGTGCAGCTGGTGGGTTCGGATGGGACCCTGACACAGGTTACGACCAACCGGGAGGGACGATACCTGCTCGACAAATATGTGGTGAGAGACAACAATATTTATGACTTGCTTGTAAGCAGGGAAGGCTATTTCTCGACGCGCGGACAGGTATCCACCAGGGCGGAGTCATCAAGCAAGGATTTTACGCTGGATTTTACGCTTGAGCCCATCCCGGAAAGGGCCATCCCGCTGCCGGAGATCCTGTATGAGTTTGCTCAATGGGAACTGCTTCCGCAGTTCAGGGATTCGCTAGTCGGACTGGTACGTACGCTTAGGGACAACCCAAATATTGTGATCGAGCTGGCTTCCCATACCGACAGCCGGGGAACGGATGCCGTCAACGACACCCTTTCACAGCGAAGGGCACAGACGGTGGTGGACTTCCTGGTGGCCCAGGGCATTGAAAGGGATCGTCTGGAGGCCAGGGGTTACGGAAAACGGGTGCCCAGGGTCATTGAGAAGCAACTGGTACGCGATGGATTTACGTTTCCGGCACAAACAGTGCTTACCGAAACCTATATAAACAGCCTGCCCACAGAGGAACACCGGGATGTGGCCCATCAGATGAATCGTCGGACCGAGTTCAGGGTGATACGCGATGACTATGAACCGCCTGAAAGGGAAGAACCCGAATAAGGAATGTGCCGATTCTGTCAGGGCATGTCCTGCTTCTGTTTAATGCGCTTTTTCCCAGGTCCGCGCGCGCGAATTTTTTTCTGGATTACAAAATAAAAGTCCGTGAATTCCAAAGCCTCCAGGTACGATAAACGGGGTGTTTCCGCCACAAAAGATGATGTACACCAGGCCATCAGGGGAATGGACAAGGGATTGTTTCCCAGGGCTTTCTGCAAGGTGATTCCGGATTACCTCGGTGAGGATCCCGATTTCTGCAACATCATGCATGCCGACGGGGCCGGCACCAAAAGTTCCCTCGCCTACATTTACTGGAAGGAGACCGGAGACTTGTCCGTTTGGGAGGGAATCGCGCAGGATGCGGTGGTTATGAACCTGGATGACCTGCTCTGTGTGGGTGCCATCGACAACATCCTGGTTTCCTCCACCATCGGAAGAAACAAGGACCTCATCCCGGGGGAGGTTGTCAAAGCCATTATCCAGGGAACCGAAGCCTTCCTCGAAACCATGCGCGAGCATGGCGTACACATGGTGTTGACTGGCGGGGAGACCGCAGATGTGGGCGACCTGGTGCGTACCGTCATCGTCGATTCCACGGTAACGGCCCGTATGCCGCGCAAGCAGGTGATCACCAATGAAGGAATTAAGGCCGGACAGGTGGTAGTCGGCCTTTCATCTTTCGGACAGACATCCTACGAAAAGCAGTACAACGGCGGGATGGGAAGCAATGGACTGACTGCCGCCCGGCATGATGTGTTTGCAAAAACCTATGCAAAGAAGTATCCTGAAAGCTTTGACCCGTCCATGGAGGCGGAACTCGTCTATTCTGGTGAATGTCTGCTGGAACAGCCGGTGGAAGACAGCCCCCTGAATGCTGGCAAGCTGGTGCTCTCACCCACGCGCACCTATGCCCCGGTGATGAAGCAGTTGTTCCAGAGAATGAAGAAGCATATCCATGGCATGGTGCATTGCAGCGGGGGCGGACAGACCAAGTTGCTGCATTTCATCGACAAGCTGCACGTGATCAAGGACGATCTTTTCCCGGTTCCGCCGCTTTTCCGCCTGATACAGCAGCAGTCCCAAACCCCCTGGAAGGAGATGTACCAGGTGTTCAATATGGGGCATCGCCTGGAGCTTTTTGTGGACCCGGAAGTGGCAGGGGATATCATCGACATTTGCCAGGGGTTTAATCTTGATGCACGTGTGATCGGACGCTGTGAGCCGGCCGGTGAGAAGCGGCTCAGCATCATTTCTCCTTACGGAAGTTTCTCCTGGCCATAAGCCGCCCCAATCCGCCCTAAGCCTTCCCGGCCAGGGATCTACACCCGGCCCCGGAGGTTTGCCCACCCGGACCTTAATGTTTGCCGTATTATTCGTATCTTTGCACCCTCAAAAAGGGAATAAAAATGTTGTTAGAAAAGCTTGAGGCCATACGGGGAAGGCACGCGGAAGTCGGGCGCCTGATCAACGATCCGGACATCATGTCTGACATGAAGCGTTACATACAGCTCAGCAAGGAATACAAAGACCTTCAGCCGATTATTGACGCGCACAAGGAGTACAGTAACGTCCTGGACAATATTGCCTCCACCAAGGAGATGCTTGGAAAGGAAAAGGACCCGGAGTTCCGGGAAATGGCAAAGATCGAACTGGACGAGCTGATAAACAGGGAAGAGGCCATGGTGGAGGAAATCCGGCTATTGCTGATCCCATCCGACCCCCAGGACGATAAGAATGCGATCGTGGAGATTCGGGCTGGCACCGGCGGCGACGAGGCAGCGATATTCGCGGGGGACCTTTACCGCATGTACCTGAAATTTTGCGAAGCCAAGCGCTGGAAAACGGAATTGGTTGATATGAGTGAAGGCACTTCAGGTGGTTTCAAGGAAGTCATCTTTAATGTTTCGGGTGATGGTGTATTCGGACTGATGAAGTATGAATCAGGGGTGCATCGCGTGCAGCGTGTGCCCCAGACCGAAACCCAGGGCCGTGTGCATACCTCTGCCGCCACGGTGGCAGTGTTGCCGGAGGCCGACGAATTTGACGTAGACCTGAAACCATCTGATATTCGGAAGGAAACGTTTTGCTCATCGGGGCCCGGCGGACAGAGTGTCAATACCACCTATTCGGCCGTCAGGCTGACCCATGTCCCTACCGGCATTGTGGTTTCCTGCCAGGACCAGAAATCCCAGATCAAGAACATGGAGAAGGCCATGAAAGTGCTCCGCACAAGACTATACGACATGGAGCATAAAAAATACCTCGATGAGATCGCATCCAAACGGAAGACCATGGTCTCGACGGGGGACCGTTCCGCGAAGATCCGCACTTACAATTTCCCGCAGGGCCGGATGACAGACCATAGAATCGGACTGACCCTGTATAACCTGTCGGCGACCATGGACGGGGATATCCAGGAGATTATCGATGCCCTGCAGGTTGCTGAAAACGCCGAAAAACTCAAGGAAGGCGTGGCCTGAGTATTTTTCCTAATTTTACGCATGACCAGACAAGAACTTATCGCCCTGATCCGCAGGAAACGGTCTTACCTGTGCATCGGCCTGGACCCGGACCCGGACAGGATCCCTGCTTTTCTTTTTGAACAGTCGGATGATCCCGTATTTGAATTCAACCGCCGCATTATCGATGCAACAATTGATTTGGCAGTTGCCTACAAACCCAACCTTGCCTTTTATGAGAGCGGCGGCAGCAAGGGGTGGGAGAGCCTGGAAAAAACCATTGATTATCTGAATAGAGTCGGATCCGTCTTTACGATTGCAGATGCAAAACGGGGGGATATCGGCAATTCGGCGGGGCACTATGCCA
>SLNU01000094.1 GCA_007132865.1 Bacteroidales bacterium
AGCAGGGTTAACTCTGAGCCAATTTGTCCGGCCGATCCGACTACCAAAATGTTTTTCATTATTTTCCGGGTTTAATCAATTAAAGGTTAAAAATTCTATAGGATAATGGGTTAAGTAACGGCAGCAAAAGTAGTTATTTTTATGAAAATGGCATGGATATGTGCCCGGATTGGCTATGGTTTTTCATGCCGGAACATCTAAAAACACTATCTTTGCCCCGAAAAAATAATTATTTCTTTAATTCCCATAAAATCCTCTAAAACAATCACTATGTACGGAAAGATTAAGGACCATCTTCAGAAGGAACTGAAGGCCATCCGGGAAGCCGGGCTGTATAAGGAAGAGCGTATCATCGTTACACCCCAAAGCGCTGTGATCAAGGTGCAGTCGGGACAGGAAGTGCTGAACTTTTGCGCCAACAATTACCTCGGACTGTCAAACCACCCGGCCCTGATTCAGGCTGCGAAGGAAGGCATGGATGCCCGCGGATTCGGCATGTCGTCGGTCAGGTTTATCTGTGGCACGCAGGACCTGCACAAGGAACTGGAAAAAAAGGTCGCCGAATTTTTCGGCACCGAAGACACCATTTTATATGCTGCCTGCTTCGATGCCAATGGAGGTGTCTTTGAACCCCTGCTTACCGAAGAGGACGCCATTATTTCAGATTCGCTGAACCATGCCTCAATCATTGACGGGGTCAGGCTTTGCAAGGCTGCCCGCTATCGTTACGCCAATGCCGACATGGCTGACCTGGAGGAAAAACTCAAGGAGGCCCAGGCGCAGCGGTTCCGCATCATTGTGACAGACGGTGTGTTTTCGATGGACGGCAATACGGCGCCGATGGACAAGATCGTGGCACTGGCCGAAAAGTATGACGCCATGATCATGGTGGACGAATGCCATTCAGCCGGTGTGGTGGGTGAAACCGGTCGCGGGGTGACAGAGTTGTTTGACATCCGTGGGAAGGTGGACATCATCACCGGTACACTGGGCAAGGCCATGGGCGGTGCCATCGGCGGATTCACAACCGGCCGCAAGGAGATCATCGAGATTCTGCGCCAGCGCTCCAGGCCATATTTGTTCTCCAACTCCCTGCCACCATCGGTGGTGAATGCCGGCATCAAGATGTTTGATATGATGGCCGAGACCCACGAGCTGCAGGACAAGCTGCATGCCAATACGAAATACTATATGGGCAAAATGAAAGCGGCCGGGTTCGACCTCAAGCCCACCCAGTCTGCCATTATTGCCGTCATGCTTTACGATGCCAAGCTTTCCCAGGAATTTGCTGCAAAACTGCTGGAGGAAGGGATTTATGTGATTGGGTTCTACTACCCGGTGGTGCCCAAGGGACAGGCCCGCATCCGGGTACAGGTATCTGCGGCCCATGAAACCGAGCATCTCGACAAATGCGTCAATGCCTTTGTCAAGGTGGGCAAGGAGTTGGGCGTGCTGAAATAGAAAACCGATAAACCGTGACCTGCTTTGGCGTTTATTGATACCCATACACATCTATACCTGGAGCAGTTCGACGAAGACCGGAACCAGGCGGTTGACCGTGCCTTGAAGGCAGGGGTCAGCCGCCTGCTTTTACCCAATGTGGACAGAGAGACCATCCCTGGCCTGATGCAGGTTTCTCAGGCGCATCCAGGCACCTGCCTGCCGATGATGGGGCTGCATCCGACTTCGGTCAAACCAGGATTTGAGGCGGAGCTGGAAGTGCTGGCAGACTGGCTGTCAAGGGAAAGCTTTGTGGCCGTGGGTGAAACGGGATTGGACCTTTACTGGGACAAAACCCATCTGAAGGAACAGATTGTCGCGCTTCAAGCCCAGGCTGAACTGGCCCTGAAATATGATATCCCACTGGTGCTGCACTCCCGCAAATCTTTGAATGAACTGTTCACTGTTCTGAGGGAGTATAAGGGAAGCCGGCTGAAAGGGGTGTTTCATTGTTTCCCCGGGAATGTGCCTGATGCCGAGAAGGCGATTGAACTTGGGTTTTTGCTGGGTATCGGCGGCGTGATTACCTATAAGAACAGCACCATGGCCAAGGTGGTGGGGGCAGTCGGATTGAACCACATTGTGCTGGAGACGGATGCGCCTTACCTGCCGCCTGTGCCTTACCGCGGCAAAAGGAATGAAAGCGCATACATCCCGGTAATTGCGGAAAAAGTTGCGGAAGTAACAGGGGAACCCCTTGCCCGGGTTGAGCAAGTCACCACGGCAAACGCCAGTAAGCTATTTGGTCTGGATTAATCCTCGGTAAGGAGGGTCCCTGTCAGCGTGCTTGCTGTCAAGGCTTCCCCACCGCTGAAATGCAATCGTATGATGAACACAAAACCTTCCATCCTCGTTATTTACACCGGTGGCACCATCGGAATGGTGGAGGACAGTGCGACCGGGGCACTGAACCCTTTTGATTTTGAACATTTGACAGACCAGGTGCCGGAGATCAAAAAGTTCAATTACGCCATCGACAGCATATCATTCGATCCGATCATTGACTCTTCCAATATGGAACCGGCTGTGTGGGTCAGACTGGCCGGATTGATTGAGCAGCATTACGAGCGCTACGACGGCTTTGTCATTTTGCACGGTTCGGATACCATGGCTTATACGGCATCCGCCCTGAGTTTTATGCTCGAAAACCTGTCCAAACCGGTCATCCTGACTGGTTCCCAGTTGCCTTTAGGGATGATCCGGACCGATGGAAAGGAAAACTTCATCACCGCGATCGAGATCGCTGCGGCGCAAAAAAACGGGCGGGCATTGGTCCCCGAAGTGTGCATATATTTTGAATACCAGCTTTACCGGGGAAACCGTACCCATAAATACAATGCCGAGCATTTCGAAGCTTTCCGCTCGGTAAATTATCCGGTCCTTGCCCAGGCCGGGGTGCAGATCAAATACAATGAAGGGGCGATCCACCAGCCCTACGATCAGGAGTTTCGCATCTTTACAAGGATGGACAACAGCATTGCCATCCTGAAACTGTTTCCTGGAATGCATCCGGAGGTGGTCAGGTCCACTCTGAGGATTGGCGGACTGAAAGGGGTGGTGATGGAAAGTTTTGGCTCAGGCAATGCGCCTACTGCCGGGTGGTTCCTGGACGCGCTGAAGGAAGCCATCGACAGGGGCATACTGGTATGCAATGTAACACAGTGCCTGGGTGGGTCGGTGGACATGAAAAAGTATGAAACCGGTATCGGTATGGAAAGGATAGGGGTGGTCAGCGGATACGACATGACAACCGAAGCAGCCGTCACCAAGCTGATGTACCTGCTTGGAAACGGCTATCCGATGGACCGCTTGAAAAAATATTTTCAGACTCCCCTAAGGGGCGAAATGACCGTTTAGCCTCAGCACCCACACTTATTTTCGTGCATGAAGGGATACCGGAAATCGGTCGCCGGCATGAATGTCTCCTTTATCGTGCGCGGATTGATCCAGCGGAGCAGGTTGAGGTAACTGCCGGCCTTGTCATTGGTCCCTGACTGCCTTGAACCCCCAAATGGCTGTTGTCCGACGACCGCACCGGTTGGCTTGTCATTCATATAGAAATTCCCGGCAGAATACCTCAGGGTGGCGCATGCCTGTACAGTTGCATACCGATCCTTGCTGAAAATAGAACCGGTCAGCGCGTAGGGAGAAGTGGAGTCACACAATTCCAGTGTTTTTTCAAAGTCCTTGTCCTCGTACAGATATAT
Organism: Bacteroidales bacterium; assembly: GCA_007132865.1. The sequence goes on from SLNU01000094.1 coordinate 3,708, forward strand.
AGTGAGTACCGGTCCGAATATCTCCTCTTCCATGGTGATGAAGTGCGGATCCTTGGCCAGGATGACGGTCGGGTCAATAAAATAGCCGGTGGACTTGTCTCCCTCACCCCCAAAGATCACTTCGGCGTCGGGCGACTCCTTTGCTTTTTGGATATAACCCATGATGCGGTCAAAGGCTGCCTCATCGATCACGGCATTGACAAAATTGCAGAAGTCCTTCGGATCGCCCTTTTGAATCAGCTTCATATTCCGGTCGATGCGGCGCTTGATGGAGTCCCACAACGAAACCGGGATATAGGACCGTGAAGCGGCTGAGCATTTTTGTCCCTGGTATTCAAAGGCCCCCCTTACAAGCGCGGTCGCCACTTCATCCACATCGGCCGTGGGATGCACAAATACAAAGTCCTTGCCCCCTGTCTCCCCTACGAGCCTTGGATAAGACTTGTAATTCTCTAGGTTTGAGGCGACCTCCTTCCAAATATGGTTAAAGGTTTTTGTCCCACCGGTGAAATGCACACCTGCCAGGTCTTTGTGGGCGAGGGCAATGTTGCCGATCGTGCTTCCGGAGCCCGGTATGAAGTTGATGACCCCGTCGGGGATTCCCGCTTCCTTGAATACCTTCATCAGGTAATAGTTCGACAGCAGGGAGGTGGTCGAAGGCTTCCATACGATGGTGTTCCCGACCAGTGCCGGACCCAGCACCAGGTTGGAGGCGATTGCGGTAAAGTTGAACGGGCTGATGGCGAAAACGAAGCCCTCCAGCGGGCGGTACTCGAGACGGTTCAGGTTGCCGATCTCCGAATGAGGTTGGTCGTTGTAGATATCCGACACATAGTGGGCGTTGAACCGGATAAAGTCGATGGTCTCGCAAACGGCATCAATCTCCGCCTGGAATGCATTCTTTCCCTGTCCTACCATGGTCGCGGCATTGATCAGGTAGCGGTATTTTGTTGACAACAGCTCGGCCACCTTCAGCGTGATGGAAACGCGCTCGACCCAGGACATCACGCCCCATTGCTTGTGGGCCTTAAGGGAAGCCTCTATGGCCATGTTTACTTCCTTTTCGGTGGCCATATGGTAAGTGGCGAGTACATGTCCGTGCCTGTGGGGCATCACCACCTTGCCGGTTTTGCCCGTGCGGATCTCCTTGCCCCCGATGATCAGCGGGATCTCCACCTCTATGGAGCTCTGCCTTTCAATTTCCTTCTCCAGGGCCAGCCGTTCCGGCGTACCTTCGGTATAGGGAAAAATCGGCTCATTCTCAGGCCGGTCGAAATAAAATTGTGCGTTGTTCATATGGGGTTTGTTTGGATTTTATTTGGGTTCAATATGGGCTTAATTACACAACAACAAACCACATAAAAGGTTTTAGCGCCTTTCAAAATGCGAAGTCTATCGTCCCGACGCACCAATCAGGCCCCGATCTGAGTGAATCGCCTAGCAAAATGCGCAGCCTATTGTTCCGACGCACCATGCAGGTCCCGGTCCGGGTGAAGCGCCTAGCAAAATGCGCAGCATTTTGCAGCGCAGAACCCGGACCGGGACTGCAGGGAATACCTTGCGGTACCAAATGTGAAGCATTTTGCAGCGCAGAACCCGGATTGGGACTGCAGGGAATACCTTGCGGTACCAAATGCGAAGCATTTTGCAGCGCAGAACCCGGACTGGGACTGCTATACGGCGGTAGCCTCAAGCTTGGCTACAACCCTTTTTGAAATGCCGATGCTTATTTCATAGAGGATGACCAGGGGAACCCCCACCATGATCTGGCTGAAAACATCCGGGGGGGTGATGATGGCCGAGAGGGCCAGGATCAGCACGAAGGCAAGCTTGCGGTGCTTTCGCATGAAAGCGGGGGTGAGTACCCCGATTTTGCTGAGGAAATATACGAAGATGGGTAGTTCAAACACCACGCCTGTGGCCAGGGTGATCGTGGTCACGGTACTAATGTAAGACCGGAGCGCCACCTGGTTCTCCACAAGGGCACTGACCTGGTAAGACCCAAGGAAATTAACCGAAAGCGGAACGATCAGAAAATAACTGAACAGCACCCCCGTCAGGAACAGGCCGGAAGTGACAAACACGGCCCCTGCCGAGTGCTCCCTTTCCTTTGGATCCAGACCCGGGCGGATAAACCGCCATATCTCAAAGATTACATAAGGGATGGCGATGATTAGTCCGGCAATCACCGAGGTAAGGATGTGCGTGGTGAATTGCCCGGCCATGTCGATGTTTATCAGCTTGAGGGGATTGGCGTTAATGCACAGGGCAGGCATGTCCAAACGTTCCGAGACCCAGCAGAAGGCCCTGTTGGTGATGAAGTATGGCTCCTTCGGGGCCAGGATTACCTGGTTGAAGATGAAGTTCTTGTTCAGGAAGGCCAGGATGGCAAACCCCACGATGGCCAGGGCAGACCGGATCAGGTGTCCGCGCAGCTCCTCCAGATGGCCCCAAAACGACATGGTCCCCTCCGTATGTTGGTCCTTTTGGTCTGTGCCCGCACCCGGGGCTGCTTTTTTTTCCTGGGCCATCCGACGATGATTATAAAACGCAAAAATAAACAGAAAATCGGGGCTGGAAATAAAAAAGCCTGCAAAACGTTGCAGGCTCTGGTTTCATTGCAAGGGACAAGCCCGCAAGAGTGAATACTATTCAGGGTGAATTGCTTCAACCGGGCAAACATCTGCACAAGAACCACAATCGGTGCAAACGTCGGGATCTATCTTGTAGATGTCGCCTTCGCTGATCGCATCAACCGGGCATTCGTCGATGCAGCTGCCACAAGCAGTGCAATCTTCATTGATTACGTAAGCCATTGCTCTATGTTTTTGGTTATTAAAATAGGTAAATTCTTGGGCAAAGATACAGGCTTATTATTACCCGGCAATAAAAAACGCATGGCAGGACTTAATTTGAAATTGATTTAAATAAAGTTTGGCTAACAGCAGGTTGGCTTGCAAAACCCGGGAAAAAAACGGGGATTTTGTTGACCGGATAAAATATAAACACTTAACTTCGCAGGAATTTAAAAATCAATTTCTGTTATGACAAAAAAGGCAAATATTGTTGAACTGGAAGATGTGGTGGTTAAGTTTGTCGGGGACTCGGGGGATGGCATGCAACTGACAGGGACATTGTTCTCAGAAGCCGCCGCCCAGTCGGGAAACGACCTGGCCACCTTCCCTGACTTTCCGGCCGAGATTCGCGCTCCCCATAACACCATTGCCGGTGTGAGTGGGTTCCAGGTTCACCTGGGGCAGCGGAAAATTTTTACCTCCGGCGATTTTTGCGATGTGCTGGTAGCCATGAACCCGGCGTCACTAAGGGCCAACCTCAAATGGGTGAAGCCCGGCGGAACCATCGTGGTCGACTCCAGTGCATTTGAAGGCAAGGCAATCGAGAAGGCCGGCTATCAATACAATCCTTTGGAGGACGGCAGCCTGGCTGCCTACCAGTTAATCACGGCCCCGGTAACGGAGCTGACGCAGGAATCACTCAAGGAGCTGGGCATCGACAAACGGGTGGCCGAACGCACAAAAAACATGTTCGTGCTGGGGATTACCTTTTATCTGTTTGAGCGGGACCTGAGCACCACCATTGAATACATCAAAAAGAAGTTCAAGGACAAGCCCAAGGTGGCCCAGGCCAACCAGGTCGCCCTGAAGGCCGGGCATGCATATGCCGAAACCATAGAGGCCATCCATTCCACTTTCAGTATAGGGCCTGCATCCATTGAGAAAGGTACCTACCGCAACATTACCGGGAATGTCGCCACGGCATGGGGGCTGCTGGCCGCTTCAGAGAGAAGTGGAATCGAACTGTTCCTTGGTTCCTATCCCATCACTCCGGCAACCGAGATCCTGATGGAGCTATCAAAGCACAAATCCCTCGGAGCCAAAGTGTTTCAGGCAGAGGATGAGATTGCGGGCATCTGTTCCGCCATCGGCGCCAGCTTCGGAGGCTCTCTAGCCGTCACCACCACCTCTGGTCCCGGCCTGTCGCTGAAAAGCGAGGCATTGGGACTGGCCGTGATCACAGAACTTCCGCTGGTGATCGTGAACGTGCAACGTGCCGGTCCGTCTACAGGCTTGCCCACCAAGAGTGAACAATCAGACCTGATGCAGGCCCTTTACGGGCGCAACGGCGAGTGTCCGCTCATTGTGATGGCCGCTTCCAGTCCGGCAAACTGCTTTTATTATGCCTACTGGGCAGCCAAACTTTCTCTGGAGCACATGACTCCGGTAATCTTGCTAACGGACGGCTACATTGGTTTCGGGTCCGAGTTGTTCCGGGTCCCGGATGTGAACGACCTGCCGGATATCAAACCCCCGCTTGCCACCCCCAATGACAAGGGCTTCAAGCCTTACCGCAGGGATGAAAAAACCCTGGTAAGGCAATGGGCCGCGCCAGGGACAGATGGATTGCGGCATCGGGTTGGCGGACTGGAGAAAACGAACATCGATGGCAATGTGTCGACCGATCCACTGAACCACCAGCTGATGGTGAATATACGTGAGGAAAAGGTGAATCGCGTGGCAGATTACATCCCCCCGCAAAAAGTGTTGGGCGAGGAGTCCGGCGACTTGCTGGTAGTTGGCTGGGGAGGCACGGAGGGTGCCTTGCTTTCGTCAGTTAAACAAATGCAGGAAGAAGGCAAGAGCATCAGTCTGGCGCACTTCCATTACATCAAACCCCTGCCGTCAAATACCAGGGAGTTGCTTTCGAAATTTAAAAAGATCGTGGTCTGTGAGCTGAATATGGGACAGTTTGTCAATTATTTGCGCATATCCTACCCCGAATTCCAATACCGTCAGTTTAACAAGGTGCAGGGACTCCCGTTCCATGTGCAGGAATTAACGGAAATGTTCACAAAACTATTGGAGGAATAATAAGCATGTTAAAAAAAGAGAGAATAGAAGCTTCACTTGTTGAGTTGACCAAGGATGATTTCGTCAGTGACCAGATGGTCAAATGGTGCCCGGGTTGCGGCGCCCATGCCATTTTGGCGGCAGTGGCCAATGTATTCCCCCGCATTGGTTACAAGAAGGAGAATTTTGCCATGGTATCGGGCATTGGTTGCTCCTCCCGCTTCCCCTATTACGTGAACACGTATGGGTTCCATGGCATCCACGGCCGGGCTTCGGCCATTGCCAGCGGACTTAAATTGTCAAACCCGGGACTCAGTGTTTGGATAGCGACGGGCGACGGCGACTCCATGGCCATCGGCGGCAACCATTTCATCCATCTCATTCGCCGGAACATCGACGTGAACATCATGCTGTTCAACAACCAGATCTACGGATTGACAAAAGGGCAATACTCCCCGACCACCCCAATGGGTTCGGTTACGAAAACCTCCCCCTACGGGACCATTGAACACCCTTTTATTGTATCCGGACTGGTCCTGGGTGCACAGGGGACCTTTTTTGCCAGGGTCCCCGACAACAATGTCAAGCTGATGTCAGAAGTGATGTATGAAGCTGCAAAGCATGACGGGACTTCCGTGGTGGAGATCCTGCAGAACTGCATCATCTTTGCCGACAAGACCCATGGAGAGGTGACCGATCGGGCAACCCGCGATGACCGGCAGCTGGTGCTAAAGCATGGGGAGCCCATGATTTTCGGTAAAGAGGGGGACAAAGGCATTATGCTGGAGCAAAACGGACTCAAGGTAGTGACCATTGGCCAGAACGGCGTGGTGAAAAGCGATATATTGGTGCATGACCAGTACGCCAAAGATCCGGGCATTCACCGGATGATCGGTCGGATGACCAATCCGGTGGCCATGGGCGTGATCCGCTCGGCACCCTACGCGACCTATGATGACTTGATGGAAGAGCAGATCAGCCAGGCCAAGAAAGAATCAAAGATCAAAAATGTCAACGACCTGTTGAGAAGCGGAGATACCTGGGAGGTGAAGTAAACGGTGGCCCGGACCTGGAAAACCTTTCAAACCGGTCTTGCCGGGGAGTCGCTGCTGAGGGTGGCGGACTGGGGACAGCAGCATTTTCAGACCTGCTGCCTGCTGAATGGCAATGGGTTTACATCGGATAAGTACACCTCTTTTGACCAGGTCATTGCCCTGGGGGTGGCAGCGGAATGTTTCGGTGACGAAACGGATGCCTTTGCCAGCCTCAGGGCTTTTTCAGACCAGTATGACGACTGGTTGTTTGGCTTTTTAAGCTATGACCTGAAGAACCAACTGGAAAGCCTTACCTCATCCCACTTCGACGGCATCGGCATGCCGCTGATGCATTTTTTTCTTCCCGTGATCGTGGTGATGCCAAAAGAAGAAGGTGTGCAGATCGGCTGCCTCCCGGGCCATGGAAGGTTCTCAGATCCGGACCGCGTGTGGAAGGAATTGATGGCCCATGAACCGGCAGGAGACCCCCGTGTCGGCCAGGCCGGAAATCCGGGCCTGCAAGTCCGGGCCAGGGTCCCGCGCCGGGACTACTTGAAAAACCTTGGGGCGATCAAGAACCACATACAGCAGGGAGACATGTATGAGATGAACTATTGTGTGGAGTTTTACTCGGAAAACGCCCTTGTGGATCCCCTGCTGGTCTACCAATCGCTGAACCTGCAGTCGCCCACTCCGTTCTCGGCCTATTATGCTTTGGGATCCAAATTTCTGATGGGTGCAAGCCCGGAGCGCTTCCTGAAAAAACGTGGACAGATGCTGGTCTCCCAACCGATTAAGGGGACCATTGCCAGGGGCGGGGATGCGAAAAGCGATGCCCGGCTGGCCGCCACGCTGCTGAACGACCCGAAAGAGCGCAGTGAGAACGTGATGATCGTGGACCTGGTGCGCAATGATTTGTCGCGGTCTGCAAGAAAAGGCTCGGTAAAGGTGAAGGAACTCTTCGGCATCTATCCATTCAGGCAGGTACACCAGATGATCTCCACTGTGGTATCGGATTTGCGTCCGGATTGCCATTTTGTGGATGCGCTTCGCATGGCCTTCCCGATGGGTTCGATGACTGGCGCTCCCAAAGTGCGTGCCATGCAACTCATCGAACAATATGAGGTCACCAAACGAGGCCTTTACAGTGGAGCTGTGGGATATATCAGTCCGACAAAAGACTTCGACTTTAACGTGGTGATCCGCAGCATCCTTTACAATGCAGCTACCCGTTACCTGTCCTTTATGGCCGGAAGTGCCATTACGGCGGGCTCCCAACCGGAAATGGAGTATGATGAATGCCTGCTGAAAGCCAAGGCAATGCGCAAGGTTCTGGAGTGAATGGCGTGAAACTGTCAGGCATGGGTCTGGCCTGAAATTTGTGCGAAAACGGCTAAATGATCTGAACTGAAAATGAAAAAAACAATACTGATCGGCTTGCTCATTGCATTTCCCCTGTGCTTGCATGCCCAGATCCTTGAAGGGGACCAACAGGAAAAGGATGTGAAGGATATGTCCACACCGGAGCGGATTTTTGTTGGCGGATTTGTGGGATTGCAATTTGGCAGCTTTACGGCCATCAGTGTGAACCTGCATGGTGGATACCGGATAACAAACCGGCTCTCTGCCGGTCTGGGGGGGATGTACCAGTATTCCAATGACCGCTGGTTCAACCAGTCCGTTGTATCTCATGTTTACGGGGGGAGCGTATTTGCCCGGTTCCGGGTGATATACCAGGCCTTCATACATGCCGAGCATGAGTGGCTGAGCGTGCAGTCCAGGGGATATCTTGGGCTCCCGGGTTCGGGATTTCAACCCCTGCCCGGGGAGAACGGGACGTTCGATCCCGATAACCGGACACGGTCCACCGAAAAAAACTTTCTGCTTGGTCCGGGTTATGCCTTCCGTGTTGGTCCGAGGGTGACACTGAACATACTGGCATTGTACAATTTCAATACAAGCAGCGCCGTATATTTCGACAACCCGTTTTTCAGGGCCGGCATCGATGTTAGTCTGAGGTAGCTGCCCGGAACAGCATGTCAGCCGCCTGAAGGACCTTCAGGCTGAGGTTCTTTTCCAGATCCGGATTTTCTTTCAGAAAACTTTCCACCAGCGCTGCCGTTTCGGGGTCCTGGTACCCGCCAAGGGTCGCTTCCAGCCAGTTCAGCGGGAAGAAAATATCTCCTGTACGCTGGATCTCAGGCAGCATCTCCAGGCTTTCCTGCACAAAACCCCTTCCGTGTTTGCTCCTCAATGGGTGGTGAAGGAGATTCAAACCCTCGGTCACCCAAGGCTCAGGCCGCCGATTCTCTGCCTGTCGAAGTCGAGCAAACCAGGCTTCCCTGTCGGATGCTTCCGCTGAAAGGGTCGGTCTCAGAAATTCCATGCGCCTGATCCTGTCTGGGTTTTCGGATGCCCCAAACTGCTCGTCCAACATTTGCTCCCCCCGTTCGTGCCCCCTCAGCATCAGGGCAGCTGCGATGCCGAACTTACGCTCCTCCGTCATTTCCAGTCCGACTACCGGGCTATTTCCGTCATAAAGGGATGCCAGGTTGCTTACCCCCATATCCGACAATGCCACAGAAACATAGGCATTAAAAAATACCGGCTTTTCGGCTTCAGGGGCAGCGGTGAGCTTTTCCCACAGCAGGTTTTCGGTTGCCGGACCGTATTTTCTCCTGAGGGGTTCATCGAAGAACCGCCAATATACCTGCCGGATGCTGCCAGTCAGGTACCTCGACAGCTGGGGATTGGTCTCTGAGGACAGCGCGGAAAGCAGGACCTGATAATAGGCCTCCGGCCGGTGTCCCCCCTGCAGGAACTCTTCGTAAAGCTCCAGGTGGTACGCTCCGCGCAGATATTCCTCATTCATCCCTTCCCTTGGAATGGGGGGCATGCCTGTACCGTAAATCCATTTTCGGCTCCATTCCATGACGTCGAGCGGACTGTGGCTGTCAAAGATGGCGGCCAGGTCGTCCCAGTCGGCATTGCCCATGGAAAAATCGCGGAGGTATTGCTGCACGGCCTTTTGGAAGGCTGCCTCGCCCATGCGGTTTTCCAGGTCCATAAACACAATGGGGGCCTTGTTGTAAATAATGGCCCCGTATAGGGTGCCGGCCTGCTTCATGTTCATGAGCTGCTGCTTGATGGGATGCGTGCCCCGGCTGCGATCCACGGCCGAGGCCCTGGGGTAATGGCTGAGCAGGAATTGCAGTTCGTGGTTCACCTCCGGATACTGTGGATGTACGATCTTGTCAGCCATGAAGCCGGCAAAGACCTCCTTGAGCCATACATCATCAAACCATTCCATTGTCACCAGGTTGCCGAACCACATATGGGCCGTTTCGTGCGCGATCAGGCTGGCCTTTCCAAGCTGCTCGGATATTGGGGCCTGCTCGTCAAGCAACAGCCTTGTGTCACGGTACCAGATGGCGCCGGGATGTTCCATTCCGCTGTACTGGAAGCCGGGGAGCAGAACCATGTCGAACTTGGCAAAGGGGTACGGAATGCCGGTATAATCCTCCAGCCAGGCCAGGGCGTCGAAATGTTGTGAGAAGATCCGTGGCAGGTTGTGCTCCAGTTTCAAGGTGTCGGTTTCTCTGTGGTAAAGCGTGATGCTGCGGTTTCCGCGTGTGTCGGAAACCGCGTCAAAGGTTCCTGCGGCAAAGGCGAACAGGTAGGTGCTGATGGGCTGGTCCTCTGTAAAAACCATCTGTTTGCGCTCACCGTTTATCTCCTCCCTTTCCGCCGGTCCGTTTGACACGGCGGTCCAGCCATCAGGAATGTCCAGGCTCAGCCTGTAGGTTGCCTTGATGTCGGGCTGGTCAAAGCAGGGGAAAGCCGTAGAGGCCCTGTCAGGCACCAGCAGGGTGTACATAAAGCCCGGAGACCGGTTCAGTGCCTGGTCAGTCGACGTGAATGACACCTCCACCAGGTTCTCATAAGGTTTCACATAGTTGGATGGAATCACAATATGGCCATTCAGGAGCTGGTAGTCTGCCTCCCGCCCGTTAACGGTGACCTGGTGGACATTCTCTGGGGGTGCCTGAAAGTCCAGAATCACCCCATGCTGGGCCCTTGCCATGTGGAATGCGATGCGGGCCTGGCCGGTAACGGGTTCGCTGGTGCTTTCCGGGATACGGAAGGAAAGTTCATAAGCCACCTGGCTGATGTGTTTCTTACGGTACCGTGCCAGCTCAAGGCTGACCCCCGGTTCCAGCATGGTTCTGATGCTCTCGTTGCAAGAGTTGAAAGGGATGGCCATTAGTATGGAAAGTAAGATCGTTAAGAACGGGCGCTTCATCTAGAGGAGTTTGATTTTTTGTTTAACTTTAAGACCAATTAAGCCATTTTGTTAAACAAAACAAGGTCTTTATTGGTTTACGAATGTAATAAATAGAAGTGAAATCCTTTCTGAATAAATAACTGTAAAACCCATTTGTATGAAGAGTGACCTTGATATTGCCAAGGCGTCCAAGATGCGCCCGATCACTGAAATTGCTGCCAAATTAGGAATCCAGGAAAGCGATCTG
>SLNU01000262.1 GCA_007132865.1 Bacteroidales bacterium
GGACGAAAGCTGAAAATGTTTGCAGCCCATCCCAGAAAACGACCGTTCGTCACAGGTTTTTTCCCCTTGCCTGCCATTGGTCACAATTTCAGTCATTGCATCCCAATAATTTGATAATCAGTATTTTATTTCCAAATTTTGCATTGTGATTCTGCTGCAGCATGCAGACAAAAGCAAAGTGAAATAAACTGTAATTCAAATTATCGGATCATGAAGAACAAACTCAACCACAGAGGGATCGTTGCCACGCTGGCATTAATCACCTTACTTTCTATGGTCTCCCATGCCCGCGCCCAGGTCAAGGTACAGGGAGTCCTGAAATGCGAAACGGAGGCCGAAGCCCATGCATTCGGCACCATCGCCCTGCTCAGTGCCAGGGATACCAGCCTGGTCAGCGGGACCATCAGCGATGCGGACGGAAGATTTTTTCTTACTGTCCCATCCGACTACATAAATGAGCTCCTTTTCCTTCGCATCAGCTATGTGGGTTATGAGGCGATGGATATTCCCCTTGAACCAGGCGGGGGAGCCGGGTACGAGCTCGGTTTCATCTGTCTGAACCGGCTGCTGCATGAAATGGATGAATTTGTCTTTGTGGGCGAGCGGATCAGTGCGGCTGGCGGCCAAACCAAGACCACCTATTTCCTGAATAAGAAAATGTATGATGCGTCTTTTACCGGCGGGGATGTGCTCAGGTTTATTCCCGGGGTGCAGGTCGACTTGATGCAGAACATATCCATGGAAGGGAGCCAGGCCGTGGCCATCATGGTAAACGGACGGGAGCGTGATGCCGCATTTGTTCGCCAGCTGGATGCCGCACAGATCGACAAAATTGAGGTCGTTCACCATCCGGGTTCCCGGTATGAAGCCGGGGTTTCCGGGGTGATCAACATCATTCTGAAGGAGCCGGAAGTCGGACTGCGGGCTTTTGTGAATGCCGAAATACCGACCTCATCTTCAGAGGTCTATATTTTCCCGAATTATGGCATCCAGTATACGAAGGGCAGGTTTAACCTGTCAAGCTCCTATACCGGGGAAGTCAGCCGCATGAACAGGATGGATGCAAACCTTCGGAATTTCAGCAACGGCAGCGGCACCACCTCTCTTAGATCCACAATGGAACTTCGGCAGGATCACTGGTCGCACCGGTTCAATGTCGGATTGGATTTCATGATGAACGAGAAGACCCAATTCAATGTGTATGGTTTCCTTAATCCTTACTCACGTGAAAATTCCGGAACGGTGGTCATGCAAACCACTGTGGATGCAATGGACGAAGGACAGTGGACGGCCAGCAAGCAGGACACAGACAAAAACATGCTGGGTTTTGCCTCTGTATACTTTGAGCACAAGATTCAGCCCGGATCCGTATTTACCGTGGATGCCGGCTATTATCACCTCAGGGCCGAGAACACCACGGCATATATTCCCGAAAATCCCATGGAAGGGTTTCTTGCGGCCGGCACTGAGCCTGCTCTGCCTGCAAATCCACTCCGCCCGGCCGGCAGTGCGGCAGGGGAGGGTATGGACTTGTTGTATGGCGGACATACCAATACCCTGAAGCCCACCCAGCACACCATGTATGCAAAAGCCGATTTTTCTGCCCCGATTTCCGGGAGTTTTGGCATTGAAGCTGGAGGCAGGGGCAACCTCCGGAAAATGCAGGACCTCGCATCGGATGGCTTCAGCTACCGGGAGCAGGTTGTGGCGGCATACGCCGCGATCAATTACTCCAAGGGGAAGCTGAGCGCCCGGGCCGGGCTGCGAAGTGAATATGCCAGGAATGAATGGATGGGGTTGCAGACCGGGCTGACCAGGGACGAATGGACAGGGGACTCCCGCTCAGCATCCACTGCCCTGCTCCCCCATATCAGCGTGGGCTTTAAGCCGGCCCCCAGCCAGAACCTGCAACTCACCTGCAGGCAATCCCTGCGCAGGCCCATGATCTATGAACTGAGTCCGACGCCAACCATGGACGACCCATGGTCCGTCGGGGCAGGCAATCCTTTGCTGGTACCAGAAAAACGCAGTTTGCTGTCCGCCAATCACTCCATCATGGCCGGGAACACCTTCATTGCCACACAATTGTTCTACCACCATTTCGCCGATGCCATCAATCCGGCGAGCTTTATCAACGAAAATGGACAATTCGAGACCCAGATGCACAACCTTGGAGACATCACCCAATACGGCTTGCAGCTCTCCGGCAGCCTGAACCTTCACCCGGCCATTGCAATCAACCCATATGTCAGGGTTTTTCAGGTCGATGCGAGACCCAACAGCCTGGCCGGTGACCTGGGAATCACTGCTTTGAAGAAAGTATCGTATGAAACCGGACTCTCGGTTATTGCCAAACTGCACGAGCGGCTGACAGCCTCCTTCGCCAGTCAGTACTTTAGTCCGATTACAGACCTGCAACAAGTGACGTTCAGCAATATGCTGTACTTTGTCTCCCTGGAAAAAAGTTTCCGGAACAACTGGCGGGTGGGAGTCACCAGCGCCCTGCCCCTGCAGCGCAGTTTCACTTACCACGGCACCAGTCTGGATGGACCGGACATTTACCGCCATGCGGAAGGCAATATCCTGATGTCGGCCGTTCCGTTATGGATAAAAGTGAACTACCAGTTTAACTCAGGCAAAAGAGTCCGCACAATCAACAGGGAAATCGAAAATTTTGAAGCCAAACCAAAAATCGGTTTCTAAATTTGTTAATTTTAATCATTCTTGCTAAAATATGTTCATTTATCACAGATTATGCGCTTTTCCAACGAGAAACTCCAGAAAATCGACATTGCGGTTACCACATGGATGGCCTCCGCAGGTCTGCCACTGCTCCGATTGAGTATCGGAATCATTTTTTTGTGGTTTGGCGGTCTAAAATTCTTTGAGGGATTGAGTCCGGCCGAAGACATTGCCACCCGGACCATAGAAACGATGACATTCGGTCTGGTTCCGGAGAAAGTGATCCTCTTCGGATTGGCCACCTGGGAAGTACTGATTGGGATCGGACTGATCTTCCGTATCTTCCTGCGGGAAACATTGTTGCTGCTCTACCTTCAGATGGTGGGTACCTTCATGCCGATTTTCCTGTTCCCGGAGGATGTCTTCATGATTTTTCCCTATTCCCTGACCATGGAAGGCCAGTATATCATCAAGAACCTGGTGGTGCTTAGCGCAGGCATCGTACTGGGCGCAACCGTCAGGGGCGGCAGCCCGGAGCCGGAAAAGAAATAACCTGAGAAAAGCCATATGGCCCGATTTGTCAAAAAATACAGGGACAAGGTAGGCAGGCCGCCGGGGACGCTGATTCATATCGGACATGAAAAGATGGCCGACTGCCGCATCACCCTGTTCCATTACGATGAAGCCAGCCTCGAGGAGCGGACCCTGAATGACATCACGGAATGTTTCCCCTATAAGGAAAAGGCCGGGGTCACCTGGATCAACATCGATGGGGTGCACCAGACAGAAACCATCGAATCCACAGGCAAACATTTCGACATACATCCCCTGGTGTTGTCAGACATCGTGAACACCACCCAGCGCCCGAAGATGGAAGACTACCAGGACTATCTGTTTCTGGTAATGAAAATGGTGTACTTTGGGCCGAACGAAAAGCAGCTCACCTTTGAACAGGTATCCATGATCGTTGGCAAAAACCTGGTGATCTCCTTCCAGGAAAACGAAGGGGATTTGTTCGAACCTGTCAGAAAGCGCATCAGAAGCGGCAGCGGCAGAATACGAAAATCCGGACCGGATTATCTTGCCTATGCGCTTACCGACACCA
>SLNU01000093.1 GCA_007132865.1 Bacteroidales bacterium
ATTGTCAGCCATGACGGGTTTTCAAGGCTGGACCTGGTAAAAATATCCGGTCTTTCCCTGTTGCAGATTGCAGATTCGCTCACTCCCGGCAAAGCCAGGGTGGTAAGCATAAAAAAGGACGGCAGGGAATTGCCTGTATCGGTTCAGATTAAGGAAATCATTGTCGGAAAGGAAAGTGTAAAAGTTCTGTCCCTGCATGGGATAAAAACGGAGTTGGACCAGAAAGAAGTGGAGTCCTGGCAAAAACTTATCCGGGTGCTGACCCACGAGATGATGAACAACATCACCCCGGTGGTCACTTTGTCAAAAAACATTGAACGGTGTCTGGGAAAACTGTCGGAGGCTGGCAGCCGGTCAGGCTCGCAACAAGGTGAAGTGGACGATGCCCTGGCTTCCGCCCGGATGATCGAGGAACGCAGCCAGAGCCTGATGAACTTTGTGAACAAATACCGCAGCCTGACCCTTATGCCTGAAGCCGAACTCACCAGTGTGCCGGTCAGGCCATTTCTTGAGGATCAACTCGCAGCTTTCGGGACACAGTTCAGTGAAAGGGGAATCGTGGCCAAACTCGATGTTTCTCCAGAGAACCTGGAGGTGATGATGGACGGGAAACTGATGGCACAGGCCATTACCAACCTGTTGAAGAATGCCGTGGAGGCGCTCGGTAAGACCAGTAAACCTGCCATGCAGTTGTCTGCCTGTGTAGAAGGGAATAAGCCCTGTATTCGGATTTCGGATAACGGAGATGGAATTCTCCCGGAAAATCTGGATGCGGTCTTTGTTCCGTTTTTCTCCACCAAGGAGGAGGGTTCGGGAGTCGGACTGAGCCTTTGTAAACAGATTATGGGCTTGCACCAGGGATCTATAGAAGTGGAATCTGTTCCGGGAAAAGGAACCACATTTATACTGGTTTTTTAAAAGATCGCTTGCCGGCGTTTCACCCTATGGATCGTACCGCCGGCGGATCATCCCAGTGGAAACAATCCGAACAGAGTAACAATTTAATCACATATAAACCAAATGCCATATGCATCCGGAACTGGTCTTTATACTCGTTGCCCCCGCCAGAGAAGAGAACATCGGGGCTGCTGCACGGGCCATGAAAACAATGAACATTGGCAGGTTGCGGCTCGTAAATCCCTTGTGTGACCCCCTTGGGAAACGGTCCATGGCCACCGCACATGCTTCGGTTGACATCCTGGAAAGTGCTGCGGTCTTCGAAAGCCTCGAAGAGGCCCGTGCGGATATTTCGTTGCTGATCGGTTCTGCCGCCAAACGACGCACCGTCGGGGAGGAAATCCATCCGGTGGCCAGCCTGGCGGGAATCATAAGGGACAAAGGGGATACCGTTCGAAAGGTCGGGATCGTCTTTGGGGGGGAGGAAAGCGGGCTGAGCAACCAGCAGCTGCTGCAGTGCGACATGCTGTCGACCATTCCCATGCACAGCAAATACCCGTCACTGAACCTCGGCCAGGCGGTGATGGTATATGCCACCTATCTTTCCGAACTGAGCCTGACCTATTCAGTAAAACAAAGGCCATCCGTTACCCCCGATGAATTGCCTGTGGTGCGGGAGAAAGCCCTGCAGGTGCTCTCCGACGTGGAACTCGACCCGGAAGGCATCATCCATCGCCGCATTATGGAGCGACTGATGTTGCTGGGCAAGGATGATATGAACCTGTTCCATTCTTTCTGCAAGTACTACCTTAAGAAGTACCACGGCCGAATTAAATAGCTGCGCCTGCATGCCCGAAAACTTCCAGCGCTCCATACCCGGGATGAGAACCTTGGCGGGCCGATAGCCTCACTGCCGCTCGCACGGATCCTGCGAAGCGCATATATTTCCAGAGGAAATTTGAGGAGCGCGGAGCAGGATTCCGGCGAGCGGCTGGAAGGGCTGGCGCAGTTCGAATCCCGGGCATGGACGCTAAAAATCCACTTTCAGTCCGGCAGTGACCATCCTGGGCAGTCCGAGGCGGATGCCCTGGGGACGCCGGGTGGTGATGTATCGCTCGTTGGTCAGGTTCTTGACCGATAAAGAGACCGTGCTGCCTATTTGGGAAAACCTCCACGCAATATTGGCATCGAATACCGTGTAACTGTCAAGCAATCCGATGCGTCCGTTTGCGTTAGGTTCGGTGGTGTTCTGGATGTCGGTGAACTGTGAACCGGTGTAATTGGCGGTCAGACATGCCATCGCTCCGCTTTCATGCCGGAAAGACAGCGAGGAGTTGATGAACCAGGAAGGGGCATACGGGGTTTTGTTCCCCCTGATGTTCACGGCATGGGATCCACTGCCGACATAGCGGTCCGCCCCAAATCGTGAATCTACCCAGGTCACCCCCGCATCCCACTCCAGGGAATAAGATTGGGTGTTCAGCCAGTTTCCGATGTCGGCCACGAAGGCGCCCTCAACCCCACGGTGAACCGTTTCCCCCCCGTTTACCAGTCCGACTCCGGCCCCTGCACCCCCGGCGGATTCAGCAACCGGGATTACCTGGTTGGAGAAATCCATATGGAATGCAGTCAATTCAAAGGACATGCCCAAACCGGTTTTCCGGCGTATGCCAAGTTCATAATTCCAGCTTTTTTCTGCATCCAGCTCATAGACCTGTCCGTCATTGGCCACGGCGTCTTTTACCCTCGGGGGGGCAAATCCCCTGTGCAGCCCGCCGAAGAGCGTGGAGGCGCTGCCCAGGCTATAGTTGAACCCGGCCCCGGGAATGATCTCTAAAAGCGAACTGCCTGCCACCAGCAGGGTATCCCTGACCTGGGTCTGTCCATTGACCAGGAACCGCCCGCGGCGGATGTCCCGTTCATACTGAAAATGCTCTGCCCGGATCCCGGCCGTAACAGACAATCTGTGGGAAAGGGTCACCTGGTTGTGAACGTATGCGCTGCTGCCATATCCGGTGCGGATCTCATCATCCTGAAGGTTGCCGCTGGAAGCGTTTCCCTGCTGTCCGTTTACCCGCTGTTCGAACGCCCGTTCGTAAAGGACCCTGGCACCGGCTGTAAATTCATTTTGAAGGCCTGCCACGATCCGGTTGCCATGAAAACGGCTCTCCAGTCCGGCTACCTCAAACTGCCTGTTCCGGTTGCCGGTCGAATTTCTCATATAGATCGCTCCGCCGGGTACCGCTTCGTCTCCCCATACGATGCCGGTAAAGTTCAGTGGGGCCGGCTGTAAATTCCCGCTGGCATCAAAACCGCTGTATGAAAAGTCCTGGCGTTGCCAGTTGCGCGTGGTGGTGTAACCATAGGCCGTGGTGGTCAGCCGGGTCTTTTCCCCAAAAAAGCGATTGTGCGTAAGCGACATGCTGTACCTTCTGATGTTCAGCCTGTCATCCGGTGCGATCCGTACAAAGTCATAAGCACCCCCCGCATCAAACATGGTCTGGGTGATCCCCACATAGGTAGCGTTTGAAGCCTCGTCATAGACACCAAGCTTCATGCTGAGGCTGGACCTTTCTCCAAGCTGGGTGCGTGCCCTGGCCGAAAAGTCATTGACCAGGAAATTGGCCACCCCGATACTGTCGGCCTGCTTGCGCAGAAAGTTCACCTGGTAACCGGTGTTTTCATAAGTATTTCCGTAGGATAGCAATGCGTTAAAGAAACCCCCTTCTGCCCCGCGAACGGAAAAAGAGCCAGTTGGTTCCAGCGGGGGGTCGGCCGTAATATAATTGATCACCCCGCCAATGGTTTGCGGGCCATAAAGGATGGAACCACTGCCTTTCAGGATCTCCACCCCGGCCATGCGGTCCATTGCCGGGGTATAATACA
>SLNU01000321.1 GCA_007132865.1 Bacteroidales bacterium
CCCAGGTGGGCAACAGCATGCAGGTGCCGGACTTCAACACGGCATTCCATACCTATGCGATTGAATGGACCCCTGATGGAATCGAGTTTTTCATTGACGATGAACACTATTTCAGCTTTGCAAACGACAAAGCCGGGAACCATGCCACATGGCCTTTTGACAAACGCTTCCACCTGATACTGAATATCGCCATCGGTGGCAACTGGGGAGGCGCCCAGGGCATTGACCCCAACATGACGGAGGCCACGATGGAGATTGAATCCATCCGGGTGTACAGCACTACGGAAGTACCTGCAGTAAGCGGACCGGATCTGGTTTTGGCCGGGTCAGAGGTTTCCTTTGAGGTGCCCAACAATCGGGAAGCTTCCTATGTATGGGAAATTCCGGCTGACGCCACAGTCATTTCGGGCTTCGGCTCGCCAAGAATCAGGGTGCGCTGGGGGGAAAGCAGCGGGGAAGTCTCCGCCTTGATTACCAACGAATGCGGAAGTGTGCAGGCACGCCCCCTGCAGGTGCAGGTAAAAACCGCACCACCTGATGGCAGCCAGTGGGAACCGCCCATGCATGATAGCGGCTCCACCCTCTGGTATGAAAACCCTAGCCAGGGTAACCAGCTGAATATCGGTCTTCAGAATGGAGATACCCACCTGGCTTTCAACATCCAGCAACCCACCAACAACCCCTCCATGGGCTATGACTTTGCAAGCCCGGTGGACCTGAGCGGGTTTTCCTATTTCGGCTTCCAGATGATGCTGCCCGAAAACAATCCGCCCAGGGTGGTCCGCCTTGACCTGGTCGACCACAATGGCAACAACAACCAGCACCAGATCTTTAGGGTCAACGAGTTCGGAGAAGCCGGGGCCTTCCACTACTATATCTCCCCGGTCAGCGCCGCATCCGGCTTTGACCTTTCGGCCATCAGCAAGATGGTCTTTTATGTTAATTACGGAATATTTGGGACTTCCGGACAGGGTGAGCTATGGCTGAGAAATGTCTTTTTCGCCAGGGAAAACCCCACCAGCGTGCAAACCGGACCGCAGATCGAAACAATCAGGATCCACCCGAATCCGGCAAGTGAGTACATCATTCTGCCTAAAGAGCCGGAAAAGCTGGTGATGACAGACCTCTCAGGCAAGGTGGTCGTGCGGGAAATCAAGCCCGCCAACCCTTTTCCCGTCAGCCACCTGCAAGCCGGCATCTATCTTCTGCAACTAATCTGTGCCGGCACCGTCCACATTTCCAAGGTGCTAATCTCCCGGTAAAGAAATTATGGCGCTTCCACCGGCCACTGTAATCTGAACGGGATGGGAGGCGCCTGAAAATACGAACGCCTTAAGCAAAATAAATATGAAATCAAGGCTTTTCATCCTACCCGTACTGATCAGTTTGTTACTTTCATCCTGCAATACCAGGAATGTAAACAATGCGCCGGCAGGCAGCACCCGCGAAATAGAAAGGAAGGTCGCTGCGATGCTCAGGGAGATGACCCTGGAGGAGAAAGTGGGACAAATGGTGCAGATCACACTGGATGTGATCGCCGAAGGGGAGGACTCACTCAGCAGTTACGAACCCGTGGTGATGGACCCGGAAATGATGCGCCTGGCCTTTGAGAAATACCAGGTCGGGTCGGTGCTGAATACCGCGAACAACCGTGCCAGGGACGTGCATGAATGGAACAGGACCATCGTTCAGCTTCAGGACGCCGCCATTGCAGGTTCCCGGCTGAATATACCGATCATATACGGTTTGGATATGATACACGGGGCTTCGTATGTAGACGGGGCCACATTCTTTCCGCAGCAGATCGGCATGGCTGCCACCTGGAACCCCTCCCTGGTGGAGCGTGCCGGCGAGATTACCGCCTATGAGACCAGGGCCACCGGCGTGGCCTGGACTTTCTCCCCCGTGCTTGACCTGGGTGTCGACCCGCGCTGGCCAAGGCAGTGGGAGACATTCGGTGAAGATCCCCTGCTGGCCTCCGTTATGGGCCATCACCTGATCAAAGGGCTGGAAGGGCCGGAGAACGACCTGGCCGACAAATACCGGATCGCATCCTGCCCGAAACATTTTCTGGCCTATTCCCATACCCTAAGTGGCAAGGACCGCACCCCGGCCTGGATCCCTGAAAACAAGCTCAGGGAATACCACCTGCCCCCATTTGAGGCAGGGGTCCGCGCAGGAGCCATGACCGTCATGCTCAACTCAGGTGAGGTAAACGGCTTGCCCGTGCATGCCAGCAAGCACCTGATTACCGACGTGCTTAAAGGGGAACTGGGGTTCAACGGTTTCGTGCTGACAGACTGGAATGACATTGAGTACCTTCACAGGCGGCACCGCATCGCATCAAGCCTGAAAGAAGCGGTGAAGATCTCCGTCAATGCAGGGGTCGATATGTCCATGGTGCCCTACCATTTCGAGTTTGCAGACCACCTGATTGAACTGGTCAGGGAAGGCGAAGTATCCATGGAAAGGATAGACGATGCCGTGCGCAGGATTTTGAGGGTAAAGCACCTGATGGGACTTTTCGACACCCCCTATACCCTGGCCCGGGACTATCCTGACTTTGCGTCGGAACACTTCGCCGGGGATGCATTCCGCACCGCCTCGGAATCCATGACATTGCTGAAAAATGAGGGCGCGCTCCTGCCCTTACCTAAGGATGCACGCATTCTTGTAGGCGGACCCGCAGCCAATTCCATGAGGCCGCTGAATGGCGGATGGAGCTATTCCTGGCAGGGAAACCTGGTGGATGAATTCGCCACCGGCTACAATACCATCTTTGAGGCATTTCGCAGGCAGGCAGCCAATCCGGCACTGGTTTCCCTGTATGAGGGGGTCAGGTATGCGGCAGACGGGCATTACAGAGACGAGCTCACCGATGACCTGCAGCTTTTCCGCCAAATGGCCGGACAGGCAGATTACATTGTCCTGGCCATCGGGGAGAACTCCTATTGCGAGTTCCCCGGGAACCTGACAGACCTCTACCTTTCCAATAACCAGCAGGAGCTGGTCAGGATCGCTGCCGACACCGGCAAACCGGTCATTCTGGTCCTTGTCCAGGGCCGCCCCCGCCTCATCAGTCCGGTCGAACCCCTGGCGGCTGCAGTGCTCAACGCATATCTGCCAGGAAATTACGGGGGGGACGCCATCGCTGCGGTACTCTACGGGGATGTCAACCCCTCCGGGAAGCTTCCGTTCACTTATCCGCGTTACCCCAACAGCCTGGAGCCCTACTACATCAAGCATACCGAACAGATAGAAAGGGGCGGGCCACCGCCAGAGTTGCGCTTTTTCCCACAATACCAATTTGGAGACGGACTGAGCTACTCGGAGTTTGAGTTCTCTGAGCTGTTGATTGAGAATGGAGAATACCTTCCTGGTGACACCATCAGGGGCAGCATACAGGTCCGCAACCTTTCAGGCATACCCGGCATGGAGGTGGTACAGGTTTACGTGTCGGATCATTATGCCAGCCTCACCCCTTCCGTTAAAAGACTGCGGGCATTTGAAAAAGTCCTGCTTCAGCCGGGCCAGACCAGGAAGGTCGGGTTTAAGATCCCGGTGAACGATCTGGCATTTGTGAACCTGGAAAACAAATGGGTCGTCGAGGAGGGCAGCTTCACAATAAGGTCCGGGGGCCTTGAAAAAGATTTCAGGGTAAACAGAACCAAAGTTCTGGATAAGAAATAATTTTTTTTAGCTTTGTTATTCTGTAACCCTAATTTTTTACCCATGAAGGATGTTGTAATTGGAATAGACATAGG